>CAYQME010000012.1:8546-56339 GCA_964418645.1 uncultured Flavobacteriaceae bacterium | reverse complement strand
TTCATTCTACGAACTGCTTTAACTGTTTCAGCCCACATAATACTTCCCATATCTTTAAGATCGTCTCTGTCTACACTCGTTAATACAGCATGTTTAATTTTCATGAGCTTAATTGAGCGTGCTACTTTTTCCGGTTCGTCCCAATTTACAGTTTCAGGTCTTCCAGTTTTAACACCACAGAAACCGCAAGAACGTGTACAAATGTTACCAAGTATCATAAATGTTGCCGTTCCTTCTCTCCAACATTCGCCCATATTAGGGCAACTCCCAGAAACACAAATAGTATTTAAACTGTATTTGTCAACCAAACCACGAAGCTCGGTATATTTTTTTCCAGTAGGTAATTTAACGCGAAGCCATTTTGGTTTAGCTTGACGTTCTGGTAATATATTTGAAATTGTTTTTGTATTCATTATGTATTACAAATGTGGACGCAAAGATACAAAGTATTACATAAATAAAATGCTATAATATGGCGAGATACCAAATACTAAACCCTATTAAGAAAAAGATGCCTAACCAGCTAAGTAAATGCATTTTTAACGATGGTCTAGCACTCTTAGGTGTATGCTTACTGCTAATTAGTTTGTAATTAATGATGGCATAAAAAGGAGCCGTAAGAAATGATAAAATAGTTGCTATTTTTATGAGTAATCCCATTTCTGAAGCAAAAGCAAAAAAGATAACTATTGTACCAATAGCTAAAGTTAAAATCCAAAACAGGTAACCTCTTTTAAAATCTCTTTTAAAAAGTAATTGCGTTGTTCTATGCATAGCTCTTGGTGATGCATCAAGGGTTGTAAGCGTGGTACTAAACATAGTAGTAAAGGCAGCAATGCCAATAATGATATATGCCCAATTTCCTAAACTGTCTGTATAAATTTCAATCAATTGGTTCGAAAATGCTCCTGCAGCACTACTAAAAGTTTCGCCGCTATTAAACATAACCAAGCATCCTAGAAATACAAAACCAATACCTAAAATAATAGTGCTTATATAACCTATATTAAAATCAAATAACGCAGATTTGGCATTAAAAGCTTTACCCTCTTTACGTTTTTCAATTGCCCAAAGAGAATGCCATATCGAAATATCTAAAGGTGCAGGCATCCAACCCATAAATGCAATTAAAAAGATGGTTTCTGTAGTATTTCCTGGTAATACTTGAGCAAAAGAAATTAGAGTTTCATTATTTATTAATCCAGTAACTACCGCAGCAATAGTGCTAATAGTTAATATGACTATAATTACCTTGATAAGTATATCCAATAATTTATAGCGACCAACAATTAGTAATAGTAGACAAATGGCTATAATAATAATCGTCCATACTTCAATACTAATAAAATCTCCAAATAGAGAAGAAGCTAATCCTGCTGTAACTATAGTAACTGCAGTTTGAATAGTAAACATAGTAGCAAACGTGAGAATGTAATATGCAATTAAAATGCCATTACCCATTTTTTTATAGCCATCTAATAAGCTTTCACCAGTTGCAGAAGCGTATCTTGGTCCATATTGAAAAAAAGGATACTTAAATAAATTTACTAAAAGTAATGCCCAAAGTAGCCCAAGCCCAAAGTCGGCACCAGCTCTAGTTGACTGTACTAAATGAGATACACCAATGGCGGCACCTGCAAATAATAGCCCTGGACCTAATTTTTTAAGAGTAAATTTCATTAATTTTTCTGAATAATTTCGGCTAATAATTTTTTAGCCCTAAGAAGCTTAACTTTCACGTTGCTCATGGGTTCGTCAAGCGCATTGGCTATTTCTTGATAACTTAATTCTTGAAAGAATCTTAAGTTTATCACTTCTTGATAATGGGGTTTTAATTTTTTAATATCTCTTAAAAGTTTTGCTAGATTTTGTTCAGTAATAATTTTATCGGCTGGAGAAGGAGACTCGTCTAATACTTGGTAAATGGTATCACTTTCATCAGTAGAAATACTTTGAGATATAATTTTTTTTTCCTTACGTATTAAGTCTATATGTATATTTTTTGATATGGTAATTAACCACGTTTTAAATTTATAGTCATCTTTAAAAGTTGCAATTTTATCAAATGCTTTGGAAAATGTTTGGATAGTAATATCTTCAGCATCATTCTCATTGTTAATGCGTTTTAATTGAAAACCATAAACATCGTCCCAAAACACATCTAATAAATAATTAAACGCTTTTTGGTCATTTTGTTTGGCTTTGTTTATAGCTTCTTTTATCTCCAATGATTTGGCTTTGACACAAGATTAGAGATAAAGATAACCAATTGTGAGAAAACTAAAAATAAATCTAGAAAAGGGAGAATAAAAATAGAGTCAACCTCATTTAACTTTTTTGCTGAAATTCCTACACTAACATATTGAATAAGAATCCGTAACACAAAAAGTATAATAACAATTTTCCATTGAAATAAAAATGCAATTAAAATAATACTTAAACACCAAAACAGAAGCTGAGATAGGAAAAAAAGACCTAACAAAAATTTGTGTTTAAACTTATAGTACTTTGCAGTAGAAACATGACGTTTTTTTTGGTTAAACCAAGCTTTAAAGTTTGGTTCAGGTAGTGATTCAGTAATACTATTTTTTGTAAAGCAAATAGCAGTATTTTTAGAATTCGATACTTGATTAACAAATAAATCGTCATCACCGGAACGAATGTTCATATGATTCATAAAACCATTGGCATTAAAAAATGCTTCTTTTCTGTAGGCTAAATTCCTGCCAACGCCCATGTATGGGATTCCTATTTTGGCATAAGAAAAATATTGAATTGCTGTCATTAGTGTTTCAAATCTAATTAAGGTATTAACCAAGCTAAACTTTTGTTTTTTATATGTACCGTAACCTAACACTAAAGTTTTAGAATTAGTAAAACAACTGCTCATTTCTTTAATCCAATACTTTGAAAGTGGTTTACAATCGGCATCAGTGAATAATAAAAAATTATGTGAAGCTGCTTTTATACCCAGTGTTAGTGCATACTTTTTACTTCCCCAAAATACTTCAATAGGTTTCACGTCAACAATTTTTACGTTACCATGTTTAGCCTTAAAAGATTTCATAACCTCTAAGGTGTTATCATTTGAAGCGTCATTAATTAAAATTACTTCAAAATCAGGATATTTTTGTTCTAAAATATAAGGAAGGTATTGTTCTAAATTGTCCGCTTCATTTTTAGCGCAAATGAGAATGGAAATTGAAATCTTCTTTTTGGTTTTGCTTTTAAATTTTGCAAAAGCAAATCTTGGAAAGATTAGTCCATAATAGATAAACTGAATACAAACTACAATGATAAATGTGTAAAATAAGATATCTAACACAATCATTGTTTAATTAAGAATGTTGAGGTTCATCACAGTTTTTAAATTGCTCTGGTGTTTTACCACAAAAACCACAAGCTTCTCCATCAGTATTTAATGCAGGATTTTGACTTGCACAAGTTCCAGCAAATTTACCATCTTTTTTGACCCAAAGTTTAATGGCTATACCAGCTATGGCTAAACCTAATAGAACTAATGTAATTAAAAGTAGTTTCATGTGAAAATGATTTGTGTAAAGATAAGATTTTATACTTAAAATGTATAAAATAGATTCAATCAAATGCTAAATAATTAATAATTATTATAATCAAAAAACCACAGCATTTTGCTGTGATTTTATTTATATCTTAACAAAAATAGTATGTGCTAGTTGTCTTTTTTTAAAGGTATTTCAGCAACTGAGTTTTCAAGAGAAGCATTTTTATTACCGCCTTTTGGCTCGATAGTAATGTTTAAACTTAATGCATCTTCAATATATGGTACAGATTTTAATTTTTGGTCTGACATATCAAGAATACCTAAGTTTACCATTTTGCCTTGCAATTGCGCCCACATTTGGTAACATTGTTCTTCAGAAAGTTCAGGTAAAGAAACTACATCAATCAATGACGACTTTTCTATAGGATTAATATAGGCTACAGTTTTTAAGTCTTTAGCTCTCTCGTTACCACGCAATACATATTTTTCTGTTTCGGGATTATTAAGCCTCATAAACTGCCGCATTACATCATCAAGCTTGTTATTATTATTGTTAATGTCATCTCTCAAATCAAAAATTTCATCAGCAATGATATTGTTTTCATTTAAAAGTTTCTGATTTTGATTGTAAAACAAATATGATGTACCTGCAAAAACAAGTGCAGCTATACTTGCAGCAATGCTAAACCAAAAAGGTGTTTTTCGTGTTGGGTGAAGTTGCACAACGGGTTTGTCAATAGCATCCATAATTACATCTAAGGTATATGGAGGTGGTGTTATGGCTTGCGTTTTCGAAACCAACTCAAGATGATCCTGTAATATATTGTATTCTTCTTTTACTTCTGGATATTTAGCAATAAACGATTCTACTTCTACAGTTTCTGAGGCTGTTGTAGTTTCTATTAAGTACTTATCTAGTAAACCAGATTCTAAAAATGATTGTACATTATTCTCCATGACTGTACGTTTTAAGGATTATAGATTTTTTTTAATTCTCTTAATCCAATTTTTAATCTAGATTTAATTGTACCAAGCGGAATGTCTAATTCATCACTAGCTTCTTGCTGTGTCATACCTTCAAAAAACAAAGCTTTTAACACAGTTTGATACTTTAAATCTAGAGTGGCAACATGCTTTTGTAAATCAATGGTGTCTTGATTTAGACCAGATGTTGATAATTTATATACGTTAGTATCGACAATTTGGACTTCTTTTTCAAATTTAATATTATGACTTCTTAATTTATCAATCGCTGTGTTTCTTGCAATTCGATACAACCAAGTGAATAATTTTGCTTTACTTGGGTCATACTTTTTAGAATAACGCCATATTTTTATAAAACTTTCTTGAAGTGCATCTTGTGCCATAGCCTCATCATGAGTTATCTTTGAAATTACACCTAAAAGTGAATGGGAGTAATTCTCATAAATTAGCGGAATAGCACGTTTATCACCTTCCTGTAACAGATTAACTATATGTTGCTCTAATTTTGAAACCAAGATTGAAATGTAAAATTAATATATAAATAAAGCTAATTATTTTAAAGACAGAGCTATAAAATTAATAAAAACAAGACAACAATCGTACCAGTACTATTAATTTTTAAGATATTGAATTTTAAAAATGTTTTATTTAGTAACGCTAAAAAATATTAAATAATATTTACTTCGACTTCTAAAGTGATATTAAAAAGGCGTTTGATTGTTAATTGAATGAGTTTTGAGAGCTTAAAAATATCTTCGCCTTTGGCACCTCCATGGTTTACCAATACCAAAGCTTGATTTTTATGTACGCCGTAATTGCCAAACTGTTTTCCTTTAAAACCGGATTGTTCAATAAGCCAACCTGCAGGGATTTTTACTTCAGTATCTGATATTATATAACTTGGCATCTCAGGAAAGTTAACCTTTAATTCTTTAAATTGAGTTTTAGAAACAATTGGATTTTTAAAAAAACTGCCACTATTACCTATATCTTTTGGGTTTGGTATTTTACTTTCTCTAATGTTAATTACAGCTGTAGAGATATCTTGAATACTAGGATTTTGAACATTTAATCTATTTAGTTCTGAAGTAATTGCACCATAATCTGTTTTTAAAACATGATTAGTTGTTGAAAGGGTTAAAGTAACATTTAAAATTATGTATTTACCTTTTAAATCTTGTTTGAAAATAGAATTTCTATAATCAAAATGACAATCTACTTTATTAAACGTTCTGATACTTTGTGATTCAATATGTAATGCTTCGCAAGATTCAAAAATATCTTTCAGCTCTACGCCATAAGCTCCAATATTTTGTATAGGAGCTGTACCTACATTACCTGGGATTAAGGAAAGGTTTTCTATACCCCCAAAATCATGTTGTAAACACCATAAAACAAAACTGTGCCAGTTCTCTCCAGCATTAGCTTTGACTTTCACTTCAGAATTAGTCTTAGAAACAATTTCAATGCCTTGTAAATCTAAATGTATAACAAGTGCATTAATATCCTTAGTAAGTAGCATGTTACTACCACCACCTAAAATAAGTTTTTCAGAATAGGTTTTTAATTCTAAAACAGATTTTAATTCTTCAACACTTTGAACCGAAACAAAATGCTTAGCAATAGCATCTATTCCAAATGTATTATAGGGTTTTAAGGGGATGTTACTTAAAATAGTCATTAGCCATTGTACTGCTTTAATGCAGCTTTTAAAATATTAACGGAAGCAATTAAGTCTTCTTTTTTAAGTACGTATGCAATTCTTACTTGGTTTAAACCTAATCCTTTTGTAGAGTAAAATCCAGCTGCAGGTGCCACCATAATGGTTTCTCCATTAAGTTCAAATTTTTCTAGCATCCATTGTGCAAAATCATCGGCATTATCCACAGGCAATTCAGCAATGCAATAAAAAGCACCTTTTGGTTTTCCTACTTTTACGCCTTCAATTTTTTGTAATTCTTCAATAAGGGTATTACGTCTAGAAACATATTCATTAATAACATCATCAAAGTAACTCTGTGGTGTTTCTAAAGCGGCTTCACTTGCTATTTGCGCATAGGTTGGTGGGGATAATCGTGCTTGTGCAAATTTTAAGGCAGTATCAATAACTGCACTATTTTTTGAAACTATGCAACCAATTCTTGCGCCACACATACTATATCTTTTAGAAACAGAGTCAATCATAATAGCATAATCTTCTAAACCTTCTTCTTGCATAACAGAATAATGTTCACTACCATCATAAGCAAATTCACGATACACTTCATCGGCTATTAAAAACAACTCATGAGCTTTAACAATTTTTGCTAATTTTTTTATTTCCTCTTTGCTATAAAGATATCCTGTAGGATTTCCAGGATTACAAATAAGAATTGCTTTTGTTTTTGGTGTAATCAATTTTTCAAAAGCTTCAATAGGAGGCAAGGCAAAATTATCTTCAATTTTAGAAATTACAGGAATAACATTTACGCCTGAAGCGATAGAAAACCCATTATAATTTGCATAAAATGGTTCTGGAATAATTACCTCATCGCCTACATCCATAATGCTTCCAAACGTGAACAGTAAAGCTTCACTACCACCAGTTGTAACAACGATTTGGTTGGCATTAACTGAAATATCATTTTTTGAGTAATAATCAGCAATCTTAGTTCTATATTCTTCTGAGCCTTCAGAGCGGCTATAAGCAACTACCTCTAAAGTATTATTTTTTACTGCATCTAGGGCTACCTGTGGTGTTTTAATGTCAGGTTGACCTATATTTAGGTGAAATACTTTTGTGCCTCGTTTTTTTGCATCTTCAGCAAAAGGAACCAATTTTCGTATAGGTGATTGAGGCATTGATTGTCCTTTATTAGATATTTTTGGCATTCTGCAGGTTTTTAATTGTGCCACAAAGTTGCAAAATATATCTTAAAGTTTCTTTAAAATAAAGACCTTTATAAATTATTTCTTTAAAAGATTTGTAAATTGAAGAAGGTGCCGTTTTTTACAAAAAAGTTTCATGAAAAAGATTTTTATATGTTCCCTATTTCTATTAAGTTTCTGCTTATCGTCTTTAGCACAGGGGAAGTTTGTTTTGCAAAGAAGTACTCGTGATAAAATTAATTTTAAGTTAATACATAATTTAATAGTTATTCCAGTAGAAATTAATGGGGTTGTACTTTCTTTTTTATTAGATACAGGTGTAAGTAAACCCATAATTTTCAATTTTTTAAATCTTACTGAAGAACTTCAGATTAACCAAACAGAACGTATTTTTTTACGAGGATTAGGAGAAGGTAAATCTGTAGAAGCTCTTAAATCAAAAAATAATATTTTTAGAATAGGAAAGGCCATTAGTTTTAGCCAAGATTTATATGCTATTTTCGATCCAGCATTAAATTTTGCACCTAAATTGGGAGTCCCAATTCATGGAATAATAGGTTATGATTTATTTAAAGATTTCATTGTAGAAGTTAATTATTCTCAAAAATTCATGAGATTATACGATCCCGAAAGTTATAAGGAAAGAAAGTGTAAAAAGTGTAAGTCTTTCGGGTTAAATTTTTTTAATAATAAACCTTACATTGATGTCGATCTTATGATTAATAATATAGATATTCCGGTAAAATTATTGATTGATACTGGTGGGAGTGATGCATTGTGGTTGTTTGAAGATGATTCAAAGCATATTTCTATACCTAAAAAGTATTTTGTAGATTTTCTAGGAAGGGGGTTAAGTGGCAATGTTTATGGTAAGCGAACTATTATTGATGAAATTTCATTTAGTGATTTTAAGCTTAAAAAAGTTAATGCTGCTTTTCCTGATTCTACATCAATTGCTTTTGCTAGAAAATTTAAAGAAAGAAATGGGAGTATGGGAGGAGAAATATTAAAACGATTTAATATTATTTTCGATTACCCAAATAATAGAATTACTTTAAAAAAGAATCATCATTTTAATAATCCATTTTATTATAATAAGAGCGGTATTGTTCTAGAACATAACGGAGTTAGAGTTGTTAAGGAAATTGATAGGAGTATTGAGATAACAACGTTTAATAATGAAAATGAATCTGTTACTAGAATACCAATGGTGGTTTCTGGTTCTTATAAATATGTATTAGCACCAGCATTTACCATTGTTGAGTTACGAAAAGATTCACCTGCTAAAATAGCTGGTCTTCAACTGGGAGATGTTATTCTTAGTATTAATAACAAACAGGCACATGCTTACTCGTTACAAGAAATAATCCAATTATTTTATGGAGACGATGGTGACAGGATTAAATTACTTATAGATAGAAAAGGTGTACAAATGAGATTTCAATTTCAATTAAAAAGCTTACTATAACAAAAATCCTCCTAAAAAGGAGGATTTAATCTATCTGTTTATACAATAATTATTTTTGCTCTAATACACTCTTCTTTTTCTTTTTTAAGACGCTATTTTTACTAGAATCAACTACTAATCCTTTAATTTTTAAGGCTACATTTGGGGTGTCTGCATTTGATGTTACAGTAATAGTTTTTCTAATAGGATTTACTCTATTTGTATCATACTTTACTTTTATTTCTCCAGATTTACCAGGCATGATAGGGTCTTTTGACCAACTTGGGACGGTACATCCACAAGTAGATTTAACTTTAGTAATAATTAATGGGGCTTCTCCAGTATTTGTAAATTCAAAAATTCTTACTCCATCAGCGCCTTTTTCAATAGTGCCATAGTCAATAACATCAGTTTTGAATTCAATCTTTGCTACTTTGTCTTGCGCATTAACAGAAAAACTGATTAGTCCAATACATAAAATAGTAATTAAATATTTCATCATTTTTATTTTAAATTCAATGTAAACTTACTTACTTTTTAGACATTCTGCAAAATTATTAGACGAACTACATCAATAAAAAATTGCCTGAACTATTCAAAAGAACATTATTAGTCTTTATAATTTCGCAGAAAACAAAATATAAGTACTTTTGCACATTAATGTTCAAAAACTATTCCAAAGTATGTCAATTCCATCACAATATGATGCCACTAATGTAGAAGGTAAATGGTACGATTACTGGATGAAACACAACTATTTTCATTCTGTACCAGACAAGAGAGAGCCTTATACTATTGTTATCCCACCACCTAATGTTACTGGGGTGTTACATATGGGACATATGCTTAATAATACCATACAAGATGTATTAATCCGTCGCGCACGTTTACAAGGTAAAAATGCATGTTGGGTTCCTGGAACAGATCATGCTTCTATTGCTACTGAAGCGAAAGTTGTTGAAAAGCTTAAAAAACAAGGCGTTAATAAAAACGACCTCACTAGAGAGGAGTTTTTGACACATGCTTGGGATTGGACACATGAATATGGTGGCGTCATCCTAGAACAATTAAAGAAATTGGGTTGTTCTTGCGATTGGAATCGTACTAAGTTCACTATGGACGAAGATATGAACGAAGGCGTTATAAAAGTGTTTATCGATTTATATAACAAAGGCTTGATTTATCGCGGCTATCGCATGGTAAATTGGGATCCTGTAGCCAAAACAACACTTTCTGATGAAGAGGTAAACCATGTTGAACATACCGATAAATTGTATTATGTAAAATATCGAATAGAAAATGAAGATGGTTTTGTAACCATTGCCACTACACGTCCTGAAACCATTTTGGGAGACACTGCAGTTTGTATTAATCCTAATGATGAACGTTTTGCTCATTTAAGAGGAAAACATGTAATTGTACCTATTTGTAATCGTGTAGTTCCTATAATTGAAGACGATTATGTAGATATTGAGTTTGGTACAGGTTGCTTAAAAATAACGCCAGCTCACGATGTAAATGATAAAGAGATAGGAGATAGGCACAACCTTGAAGTTATTGATATTCTTAATGATGATGCGAGTTTAAATAGCTACGGATTACAGCATGAAGGAAAAGATCGCATTGTGGCGCGTAAAGATGTGACTAAGGAACTCGAAGATTTGGGGATTCTTGTTAAAATTGAAGATATTACTCATAAAGTTGGTACAAGTGAGCGTACACATGCTGTTATAGAACCCAGACTTTCCGATCAATGGTTTTTAAAGATGAAAGATTTGGTAAAACCAGCAATTCAGTCGGTTTTAGTAGATAGCGATATCAAGTTATTCCCAAAAAAGTTTGAAAACACCTATCGTCATTGGATGGAAAATATTCGAGATTGGAATATTTCGCGTCAGTTACTTTGGGGTCAACAAATACCCGCCTATTATTATGGCGATGGCAAAAACGATTTTGTAGTAGCAGATACTGCTGAAAAAGCTTTAGAATTGTCAAAAGAAAAATCAGGGAATACTTCTCTATTGGTGTCAGATTTAAGACAAGAATCTGATGTGGTAGATACATGGTTTTCGTCATGGTTATGGCCAATGAGTGTGTTTGATGGTATTAGAAATCCTGAAAACGACGAGATTAATTACTATTACCCAACCAACGATTTAGTAACCGGACCAGATATCTTATTCTTTTGGGTTGCACGTATGATTATTGCAGGCTATGAGTTTAAAGGTGAAAAACCATTTTCTAATGTGTATTTAACAGGATTGGTTCGTGATAAGCAACGCCGCAAGATGAGTAAGTCTTTAGGGAATTCTCCTGATGCTTTACAACTGATTGCAGATTTTGGTGCTGATGGTGTTCGGGTAGGCTTATTGTTATGTGCAGCCGCTGGAAACGATTTAATGTTTGATGAAGCGCTTTGCCAACAAGGAAAAGCTTTTGGTAATAAAATTTGGAATGCCTTTAGATTGATAAATGGTTGGAAAGTTGCTGATATTGAGCAACCAGAATCTTCCAGAATTGCAATTGAATGGTACCAAAGTAAATTCCAAACGGTGCTTTTAGAGATTGAAGGCCATTACAGCAAGTATAGATTAAGTGATGTGTTAATGGCAACCTATAAATTGATTTGGGACGATTTTTGTTCATGGTTACTGGAAATGGTAAAACCAGCATACCAACAACCTATTGATAAAACAACCTATGCCACGATTATTACCGTTTTAGAGGATAATTTAAAGCTATTGCATCCGTTTATGCCCTTTTTAACCGAAGAAATTTGGCAACATATTTCTGAACGAACTCCAGAGCAAGCACTTATTATTGCCAAATGGCCAGAAGCAAAGCCTGTAAATGAAAAACTAATTTCCCAATTTGATTTTGCTGCTGAAGTAATCTCGGGAATAAGAACCATTAGAAAGCAAAAAAATATTGCGTTTAAAGACAGTATTGAGCTGTTTGTGTTAACTACTGACAACACTTCAAAAGCCTTTGATGTGGTTATTAGTAAGCTAGGAAATATTTCTGCGTTACATTATACAGAAACTAAGGTAGATGGCGCATTAACTTTTAGAGTAAAATCAAACGAATATTTTGTGCCAATGGAAGGAAGTATTGATGTAGAAGCTGAAATTGCAAAGCTTACTGAAGAGTTAAATTATACAGAAGGCTTTTTAAAATCGGTACAAAAGAAGTTAGCTAATGAGCGTTTTGTAGCAGGAGCACCAGAACAAGTAGTAGCTAGCGAAAAGAAAAAAGAAGCTGATGCTTTAGCAAAAATAGAGACTCTTAAAGCAAGTTTGTCGAGTTTGAAATAATAAATCGTTGTCATTCCTGTGTAGGCTGGAATCTCATGAATGGTATTTAGATGCTGAAACACACTTCCACTTCGCTCAGTGTAAAAGTTCAGCATGACAAAACGTAGTTTTAAGTTTTATATGCTTATCTTTTTTTTAAGAAACATTTTTTCCAAAATGAAATTTTTGGTTTTTGCTTTCTTTTATTCCAAGTAATTTTACATTTATTTGTACTATACCATTTTCCCCATTTGTGTAAAACTTCTTCATCAACAATTGACACAAGTGAGATTCCTATATGTTTTTTTGCCGTTTTTATTTTAGAAATTTTTTCAAAGAACACAATAGCTTCATAGTTGTATTTGTTGATAATTCCAATTTCACCATTTCCTAATTCAATTTCTTCTGATAAATTAGGGTATTTAATTAAGTTATCTTTTCCTAATTCAATCTCAATCACTTTAAAATAAAACTGAAAAACAGAGTCAATCTCGACATCATTTTGAGAAATCAAGCTAGCAGAAACAAGAAGGGTAAATAAGGATGCAACTTTCTTCATACTTTAAGTTTAGAAAATGATTTCATGTTTTTTTTATTTAAACTTATGAGTAGATAAATAACTCTTTCTTTAGATATAATTCCATATTTTTTATTAGACTTTATCATAATCGGATTTAAATACAAATAAGATTTTATTTGAAATGAAGAATTGAGAAACCCAATATGTTTTAAAAATTCTTGCTTTGTAAGATTAAAGAAAGCTTTATCATCAACTTCTTTATTATCAAAAAACACTATGACTTTTTGATTATTTGAATAATTAAAGGAATGAATAGTTGGAATTGAACTTATTTGAGAATCAATAGAATTAAATTTATTCAGAATTGAAAATTGATATTTTTTCTCTTTAATTGTATCTCTATCATTGACTATTTTTATTCCGGTAGTTTTAAGATTGACTATATTTTTAGTGTTATCTGCTATTTCAAAATTAATAATATTACTTTTTCTAATAGAACATGAGAAACATAAAGAAATATATATAGTTAAAAGTATTATTCTTTTCATACCCTAAACTACTTAAAAACTAGAGGTAAAAAAACCTAAACCTAGAGAAACCCTTGTTTTATTGAATGAATAGTTGTTTTGGGTGAGCTAACTGTCATTCCTGCGTAGGCAGGAATCCACTCTTTTCAGTATTAATTTATGATGGATTTGGTATTAAATGCACAAAATAAAGGGATTACTTCCGATACAAAAAGTAATCATTTACCAAATCGATATAAATACGTTTAGCTTCATCTTCAGTAATGTCTTTAGCCTGAAATAAAGCATTGGTTTTAAAGGCATTTATTATGGCTTTACTACTGCTTGGTCTGCCGTAATCGTTGGTTGCTTTTTTATAGTAGGCATACAGGCGCAACAGGATGTCAGCAGGAAAAGGTTCGATATGCGCATTAACACGTCCTACGGCTTCTTTAAATTCAATATCTAGCTTTTCACTTGTCATTACAATGCTGCAATAATACTTTCGCCCCCACGAACTTTTTGGTTGAGTTTTACTTTAATAGTGGTATCTAAAGGTAAAAATAAATCTACTCTCGAACCAAATTTTATAAATCCTGAGTCTTTACCTTGTGTTGCTTTGTTATTTTGCTTGGCATAATTTACTATACGTCTTGCCATTGCTCCAGCTATTTGCCTATACAATACTTTGCCATAAGTTTCATTTTCTACAACTACAGTAGTGCGTTCGTTTTCTTCACTTGCCTTAGGATGCCATGCAACTAAATATTTTCCTGGATGATATTTGCTAAACACTACATTCCCACTAACCGGATAACGGGTAACATGTACATTTATTGGCGACATAAATACACTTACTTGCAAACGTTTGTCTTTAAAATATTCGTTTTCAAAAACTTCTTCTATCACTACCACTTTGCCATCTACTGGAGCTAAAACATGATGGTTATTTAGTACAGTATGCCGTTTAGGGTTTCTGAAAAACTGAAGGATAAGAATTAAAAGCACAAGTAATACAATGTCTAGTGTAATGCGTAACCAAGGTATAAGTGCAAACTTATCAATAAGTAAAACAGAAATAGCAACGAAAACAAATATCATTACTATAATTTTATAACCTTCTTTATGAAACATATCTTAAAATTCTTAAGAATAAATATATAAATGGTGCTGCAAAAATAATACTATCTAAGCGATCTAGCAATCCACCATGTCCGGGCATTATTACACCACTATCTTTCACATCGGCTTGTCGCTTGTATTTGGATTCTATTAAATCGCCTAAAGTACCAAAAACACTAACGATAATACTTAATATTAACCAGCTTGTAAAGTCTAAAGTATTGGTATGTTTAGCAATAAAATAGCTGCTTACACAAGAAAAGAATAAACCACCTAAAAACCCTTCAACTGTTTTTTTTGGAGAAATGCTAGAGAATAATTTTTGCTTCCCAAAAACTTTACCAATCAAATACGCAAACGAGTCGTTTACCCAAACCAGTATAAAGGCACCTAACAATATATTGGGGTTGAATTCTTCATAGTAATCTGCAATGAGAAACATAAAAATAAAAGCACTAGACAAATAAAATGTTGCATTTATATAATGATTAGTTATAAACAGTGGTAATGCTTTTTCTGTAAACAGATCTTTAATTAAGAACAACAAGACAAAAATAGTAAGGACATGTAAAATTTGAATTGCTTCAGTAAACCCTTCGTTAGTATCCATAACCAATTGCCAATACGCAAAACCGAGATATAATAAAATGAATATAATATAAGATATAACCCCTTTTTGATTGATGAGCTTATTAAATTCGGCTATGCAAATAAGTCCAAAAACAAAAAATAAACCAATTAATGCATGTTGCGATTGTAAAGAAAGCAAGAACAAGGATATATATAAAATACCTGAGACTGCTCTAATAAATAATTCCTTCATTTATAAGTCTTCTAACAGCAGCAAATATAAGTTTTTTGAACTACTTCCGTAACTTAAAAAATCTTTATCATCACAAGCCTTAAAGTGCTTAATAGTAGTAATATTAGTAGGAATTCTGTCTTTGTTATTGTTTTTTATACCTTTTAAACCTTCGCTAATGGTCTCTACAAACTGACTTGTAGTTGCGAAAATTATAAAATTGGAAGGAAACTCTGTAAGTCGTTTTTCAGCAATCTGATTTGAGGAAATTAAGAGTGAACCATCATTGGATATTAAATATTCACAGGTGGTTAAAAAATAAGTGCAATCGGCATATTCTTTACAAACAGATAAGTTAAAATTCTTAAATTTTTCGGCTAAGCGTTCATCGAGAAGCATCACTTTTTTATTTCGCCAATCATTCTCATCCAAAATATTGCCTAGATTTTCATCGACTTCATCAAAATCTTCGCAATATAAAAATTTACCACCATTAGCTTTAAAATTAATGGTAAAACGCTCATCGATAGGAAGTGAAATATCAGGCATATACTTGCTCCTCTCTTTATTTTGAATAAATTCTTGAGAGTCATCAGATTTAAGTCCGAAAATTTTACGAAATAGGCTCATTAGGGTTTTGCTATTAACCAGTTTATGTCCTAGTTTTTACCAAAGATATAAAATCTTAAATTAATGATCATTAATTTAAGATTTTGCTATTTTTTTACTCTTCTTCAGTAATTCCTTCTTCTTTATCTTCAAAAGGTCTTTTACCAAATATTTTTTGAAGATTATCTTTAAAAATGACTTCTTTTTCTAGTAATACTTCAGCTAATTGTGTAAGCTTATCTTTATTGTTCTCTAGTAACTTTATAGCCCGCTGATATTGGGTTTCAATAATATCTGAAATCTCTTTATCAATTAATTCTGCTGTTTGCTCACTATAAGGTTTTGTGAAGCCATATTCACTTTGACCCGAAGAGTCATAATACGTTAAGTTTCCAATCTTGTCACTTAAACCATAAACAGTAACCATGGCTCTTGCTTGTTTGGTTACTTTTTCTAAATCACTTAGTGCCCCTGTAGAAATTTCATTAAAGATTACTTTCTCGGCAGCGCGACCACCCATTGCAGCACAAATTTCGTCTAGCATTTGTTCAGGTCTAACAATCAATCGCTCTTCTGGAAGATACCAAGCGGCTCCTAAAGATCTTCCTCGAGGGACAATAGTTACTTTTACAAGTGGTGCTGCGTGTTCAAGCATCCAGCTTACTGTTGCATGACCAGCTTCATGAAAGGCTACAGCTTTTTTCTCGCCAGGAGTTATTATTTTATTCTTCTTTTCAAGACCTCCAATAATTCTATCTACGGCATCAAGAAAATCTTGTTTACCAACTGTCTTTTTCCCTTTTCTAGCAGCAATTAATGCCGCTTCATTACAAACATTAGCAATATCAGCTCCAGAAAACCCTGGGGTTTGTCTTGATAAAAAGGCTATATCTAAGCCTCTTGCTTTTTTAAGAGGTCTTAAATGAACTTCAAAAATTTCTTTACGCTCACGAACATCAGGTAGGTCTACAAAAATCTGTCTATCAAAACGTCCAGCACGCATTAATGCTTTATCTAAAATATCAGCTCTATTGGTAGCAGCAAGCACAATAACATTGGTGTTTGTGCCAAAACCATCCATTTCAGTTAAGAGTTGGTTTAGGGTATTTTCACGCTCGTCATTACTACCAGACATGGCGTTTTTTCCACGGGCTCTACCAATAGCATCAATTTCATCAATAAAAATAATGGAAGGTGATTTTTCTTTAGCTTGTTTAAATAAATCACGAACTCTAGAAGCTCCAACACCAACAAACATTTCTACAAAATCAGAGCCTGAAAGAGAGAAGAAAGGTACTTTTGCTTCACCAGCAACAGCTTTAGCTAATAAGGTTTTTCCTGTTCCTGGAGCGCCAATAAGTAAAGCGCCTTTTGGAATTTTTCCGCCAAGAGAAGTGTATTTTTCAGGTTTTTTAAGGAAATCTACAATTTCTTGAACTTCTTCTTTAGCACCTTCCAATCCAGCAACATCTTTAAATGAGGTTTTAACCTCTGTATTCTGATCGAATAGTTTTGCTTTGGATTTTCCGATATTAAAAATTTGTCCAGCACCACCACCTCCACCAGCACCTCCAGACATACGTCTCATGATAAAGATCCAAACGCCAATAATTAATATAAATGGAAGTAATGTTAACAGAAAATCACCCCAAACATTTTGTTCGGTGACATAACTAACAGTAGTTGTTAAATTATTTTTTCCAACTGCATCATTTAACTGATTCTCGAAATTCTGTAAATCACCAAATTCAAATTGATAATTAGGCGATTTTCCAACCATTGGCAATAACTGAGGTTTAACAGATTTTTTGTGAATGTCTTTGGTAACTGCTTCAGAAGTTAAATAAATTTTTGCTTCACGTCTGTTAACAATCTCTACCTTTTCTACGTCACCATCTCTTAAATACTGAAAAAATTGTGCAGGTGTTGTTGGACTTCCAGTTGAAGAACCCATACCTCCAGAAAACACATTGATAGCTAAAAATATAACTATGATTAATCCGTATATCCAATACGGACTAAGTTTTGGTTTTTTATTGTTTATCTTTTTAT
This sequence comes from uncultured Flavobacteriaceae bacterium, assembly GCA_964418645.1. Classification (GTDB taxonomy): domain Bacteria; phylum Bacteroidota; class Bacteroidia; order Flavobacteriales; family Flavobacteriaceae; genus JAADHG01. The sequence goes on along the minus strand of CAYQME010000012.1, from coordinate 38,613 downwards.
CGTTTGACATTAACTATGTATTAGTAACTGGTTTCTATTTCTGTTGTTTTAGCATCTCCCCAAAGGCTTTCAATATCATAATACTCTCTAATATGTTTTTGAAATACATGCACTACAACATTTACATAGTCCATTAAAGCCCACTCGGCATTTTCGCTACCTTCAATGTGCCATGGTTTATCTTTAGTTTCTTTACTTACTTTTTTATTTATGGAATTTACAATAGCGTTAACTTGTGTATTTGAAGTTCCTTCGCAAATAATAAAATAATCACAAACCGTATTTTCTAATTCTCTTAAATCTAAAATATTAATGTGTTGTCCTTTTACATCTTCTATACCATTTAATATAACTGTTATTAATTGGTCTGCATTACTTTTTTTTTGCGTCATTAAATTGTTTTAATTTTGTACAAAGTTATTATTTTTTTAGGTCTTTCTTACTTTAAAAATCTTAAGAAAATTATAATTTAAAAATTTGTAACCATAATGCGTATAATCAAACTTAATGCCATCGATTCTACCAACACTTATTTAAAACAAATATGTGATGATGAGGAGCTAGAAGATTATACTGTAGTTATTACAAATCATCAAACCCGTGGAAGAGGTCAAATGGGAACCATTTGGAACTCAGAAAAGGCTAAGAACCTTATGTGCAGTGTATTTAAGAATGCTTCACTTATTAAAGTAGATCAACAATTTTACATTAGTATAGTCACTTCATTAGCTATTGTTAAAGCGTTGCAGAGTTTTAGCATCCCAAAGTTGAATGTGAAATGGCCAAACGACATTTTGTCAGAGAATAAGAAGGTTTGTGGTATTTTGATTGAAAATGTCATAAAAAACAAACGGTTAGATTGTTCTATAATTGGTATTGGTTTAAATGTGAATCAAACTGAATTTGAGCAACTGCCTAATGCGTCATCTTTAAAATTGTTAACAGGAACAGTTTATAATATTGATGAACTTTTACAACTTATTCTCTTTAATTTAAAGCACTATTTTAAATTTTTAGAACAAGGAAGGCAAGAATTTGTGAAAAGAGAATACGAGAATTTGCTCTTCAGAAAAGATAAGCCCTCAAGTTTTAAAGATCAAAAGGGTAATATATTTGCGGGCTTTATAAAAGGAATAAACGCTGTGGGAAACTTACAAATACTTCTCGAAGATGATATTTTAAAAGAATTCGATTTAAAAGAAGTGCAATTGCTTTATTAAATTACGTTTGGAATATTAGTAGCTAAAGTTTCAATAAATTTACCAATTGGGCCTTTAATCATCATAGCCATCATTGGGTTAAAATCGCCACTAAAACTTAATTGTACAGTACTTTTATCAATTTCAATTTCAGTAATATCTCCTGTTAACGAAAAGTCAAGTTTCCCACCAGCTGCACCTAGTACAATTTTATTTGGAGCGATAGCCTCTTTTTGTTTCAATATTATTTCTGGCATTCCTTTTAAAGCAAATAAAAATTTGTCTTTATCTAAAACTTCAAATTTGCTAATATTTTCTGGCATCAATTTTTCAAAATTTTCTACATTGGTTAAAAAGGCAAAAACTTTTTGTGCTGAAGAATCAATGGTAACTTTTGGAGATTCTAAATTCATTTTTATTTGTTTATTCGTTTTGTGTTGATTTGTTTCCGTTCTATACATAATCAACGATTAACATTTTAAAAGGTTTATATCAACTTGCATTCCATTCGCTTGGGTTGGCATTCCATTCGGACAAAGTTTCCATATCTTTTGAGGTAATATATTGTGTATCTAAGGCTTGTTCCAACAAATTTTCGTAATTACTAAGCGTGTAAAGAGTCATATTTTCGGCTTCAAAATTTTTGGTTGCAATATCAAAACCATAAGAAAAAATGGCAATCATCCCTTTTACATTTACCTTAGCTTCTTTTAACGCTTTTACAGCATTAAGGCTACTTTTACCAGTACTTATTAAATCTTCGACAACCACAACATTCTGCCCTTTTTGAATAAATCCTTCAATCTGGTTTTGTCGACCATGTTTTTTAACATCTGGTCTTACATATACAAAAGGTAAACCTAAATATTCGGCTACTAAAGCACCAATACCAATGGCTCCTGTGGCAACACCAGCAATAACATCAGGTTTCCCATATTGCTTTTCAATATGTCTTGCTATTTTTTCACGAATGTAATTGCGAATAGGTGGAAAAGACAGCACGATTCTGTTATCGCAATATATTGGCGATTTCCAGCCAGAAGCCCATGTAAAAGGCTTATTTGGGCTTAGTTTTATAGCATTAATTTGTAATAACACTTCGGCGGTTTTTTTGGCAGTGCTTTTATTAAAAATCATAGTGGCAAAACTACTAAAAAAGTACTATTTTTACTTGGCAAAAACATTTTTTTAATTAACAATGAGTAAAATATATGTAGGAGACAAATCAATTATTCTAACAACGACTGTTGAACCTGAAATCGATTTTAAAAACTACAAGCTCAAGACTGTAAATATTGAAGAGGTTATAAAAATGCTGAGTAAAAAAGATATCCAGTCTGTTAGGCTTTATGGTAAAAAGGAGAGCAAGCTTCTCAAACGCTTTTTAAAACTCTTGCCCAATGTTATTGCAGGTGGCGGCAAGGTGTATAATGCTGCTGGAGATGTGCTATTTATTTTCCGAAACGATAAGTGGGATCTCCCAAAAGGGAAAGCAGAAAATAAAGAAACTATTGATAAAACAGCAATTCGTGAGGTAGAAGAAGAAACAGGTGTTAAAGGATTAAGTATTACCAAACCTTTAGAAATGACTTACCATATTTTTAAACGCAATGGTAAATACAGAATAAAAATCACCTATTGGTTTGAAATGCATACCAGCTATAATGGTCCATTAATACCACAAGAAGCCGAAGGTATTACCAAAGTAGCTTGGTTAAGCCCAACACAAATTAATGAAGCCATGAAAAACTCTTATGCCAATATCAAATTGTTGGTGTAGGGTTAAAGTATTTCAACTAAGATTTATTGTATCGCTAATTATTGAAAAATTACTCGCGCCCAATAATGGCCTTTTTTGTCTACTGTAAAAGTGTCTATTTTAATAGCATCGCCTTTATTAACAACTCTTACAAAACGTGGTAATTTGTAATTTGGAGGTTGCGGTTTATTTATTCTTAAATTAGCATCAATTAGTAAATTGAAAGTACTTGTTTTAATATTACTAATTGTTGGTATTCTGTCTATTAGTAATCTTTCATTTATATTCCCAAGATATAACCATCCAACTGGTTTAGTAGTTTTTGATTCATTTAGTGGAGTAGAAGCCTTTTTATCGATAGTTTCTTTATTTTCTGCTTTTCCTTTACCTAAATCTATTTTCACAGATTTAGCTTGATTTATTTTGTTAACTACTTTAAGGGCATACCTTTGCCTATCAGTTAATTGCAAAGAGTCCGTATTAGTTTCATCATCTATGAATTTAAGTTCATTTGAAGTAATATTGAGTACGTTTTCAGAAAAACGACTTACCACACTTTCAAAAATAGTATCATTTGCTCCAATATCCTGAAGGACATCAATGAGATGTAATTTTTGAGGAGCTAATATCATTTCTGCAGCAATGCCAGGGTCAGTTTCTTTTTTCAACATATAAATTGCATATGCCCCCATTATTGATAAAGTACGGTCTTCAGATGAAATCATTTTCATAAATGGTTCCATTGCCTCTACATTTGAAATTTGACTTTGAATGCTCGAAATTTGAAGTTCTATGCCTTTCTGATTTTGAGCTATATCAGATTGTTTAGATTGAAAAAAGAAACCAACTACTCCAATTAATACTGGTGTTAATACAGATAAAGATGATTGGATAATTGACCACTTACTTTTGGTTTTTTGTGTTTCAGACATGGTTGGTGGTTTTAGTGTTTATGTCCTTAAATTTAAGGCTTTTTTAATAACTGTCTATAGTATGGACTATTCTATGTATAAATTATAATGAAAAATAAAAAGTTTGGTTATCGGTCAATGGTTAAAGTGTATGATATATTCATTGACAGTTAGGAGGAATAAGTAAGCACATTAGATGCGTTAGCATCGTGCTTACGACCAAAATGGGTATTGCTCCTAAATGTTAAGATATTATTCGTTTCAATTATTTATATCGTCCGATAACGAAGTTAACCTTTTTTATGAGAAAGTCTATACGTAACCCTACGTATAGAATACACAAAAAGGAATACTTCATTTTTGTATTTTTAGGTATTACAAAAGCTAGTGTGTAAAAATATTAACTGTATTTTTGCCGCTTCCTAAAAACAAACCATCATGACAGAGTTTATTAGAAAACGAGCCGCAAATGCTAAAAACGATATTTTAAGTGGGCTTACAGTTGCACTTGCTTTAGTGCCCGAAGCGGTTGCCTTTGCTTTTGTTGCTGGTGTAGACCCATTGGTTGGGCTGTATGCGGCCTTTATGATTGGTTTAATTACCGCTGTTTTTGGTGGTCGCCCAGGAATGATAAGTGGTGCTACAGGAGCGTTAGCAGTAGTCATGGTAAGTTTGGTAGCCGAAGGCAATGCGATGGGAGAAGTAGGCGAAAGTCTTGGGTTATACTATTTGTTTGCAACGGTTATTTTAATGGGCATTATACAAATGCTTGCTGGTGTTTTTAAATTGGGGAAGTTTGTACGTTTAATCCCGCATCCTGTAATGATGGGATTTGTAAATGGACTAGCTATCGTGATATTTTTATCGCAATTAGGCATGTTTATGATCGTTGAAGATGGTCAGGAAGTTTGGATGAATGGCAAACAGCTTTGGACAATGGTTGGTCTGGTTGCATTAACTATGGGAATTATGGTAGGCTTACCAAAACTTACTAAAAAAGTGCCTGAAGCATTGATTGCTATTTTGGTGGTTTCGGCTATTGTAATTCTTGGAAAATTAAATGTAGCTACGGTAGGCAGTTTTATTACAGATGGTGGAGGTGACGGACTAAAAGGTGGCTTACCACAATTTCAGTTTGATATTTTTAATAAAGTCCCTTTTAATATAGAAACCATAAAATTTATTGGACCATATGCTTTAATTCTTGCAGCTATTGGGTTAATTGAATCCTTAATGACCTTAAATTTAATTGACGAACTCACTGAAACTCGAGGGAATTCAAACAAAGAATGTATGGCACAAGGAGTTGCTAATATCATCACTGGTTTATTTGGTGGTATGGGAGGTTGTGCTATGATTGGGCAATCCATAATTAATATAAAAGGTGGTGGTCGTGGACGGTTATCTGGTATTGTAGCAGCTTTAGCATTATTAGGATTTATCTTATTTGCTTCTAGTTTAATTGAGCAAGTACCTATTGCCGCATTGGTTGGTGTAATGTTTATGGTCGTCATTGGAACCTTTGCATGGAGTAGTTTTAGGATAATTAATAAAATTCCGAAGACAGATTTATTTGTATTGATTTTGGTATCATTATTAACTGTTCTTTTTGATTTGGCAATTGCCGTAATTTCAGGTGTTATTGTGAGTGCTTTGGTGTTTTCTTGGGAAAATGCAAAACGCATTCGTGCACGTAAACGTATGAAAACCGATGGCACTAAGGTTTATGAAATTTGGGGACCCTTATTCTTTGGAAGTATTGCGGCATTTAACGATAAGTTTGATGTTAAGAATGACCCAGAAAAGATTGAAATTGATTTTGTAGAATCTCGTGTTAGTGACCATTCTGCCATTGAGGCTGTTTTTAATTTGGTAAACAAATATGAAGCCGAAGGGAAACAAGTTAAATTAAAACACTTGAGCGAAGATTGTAAAGTATTGCTATATAAATCCAGTCCAAAATTTAGAGATGTTATTGTTGAAGCAATTGACGATCCGCGTTACCATTTGGCCGAAAACCCTGAAGCCTTTACTAAGGGTTTGGGAGAGTACAATCTTTAAATCTAAATTAATCTAAATTGTCTTTCCCGTGAAAACGGGAATCCATTATGAAATGAAATTAAAATTAAAAAGACACCTTTCTGATAGCTATCGGAATTAACAGGAATGATAAATCATTTTTTGGCGTGATATTTTCTCATTTGTATATTTATGTACTACATTTAGAATGACAGTAGAAATAATAAAAACTCTTGCACGTATTATAAACAAGTGAATGTCGGGTAAATGCCGGGCAAAAGACTAATTAATAAGCTTGAAAATTAAATTTGGTGAACTAACATTGTATGGAAATTAAAAGCATATATAACATGAAACAGCCAGAATTAGGAAGAAAGATTTCCGAACTTAGAAAGCAAAAAGGCTTAACTCAGGAAGAATTAGTAGAGAAATGTAATATTAGTGTACGAACTATTCAGCGTATAGAAGCAGGTGATGTTACTCCCAGAAGTTTTACGATAAAAACTATTTTAGAAGTTTTAGGATATAAAATAGATGAAATAGAGGAGTCTAATTTTAGAAATAAATTAAAAAAAGCAGTATTAATTGAAGATAAGAAAGTCTCGATAGATTCATATAAAAGTCAATTAACTCTTTCTTGGATTTTAGGATTGCTTTACTTTGTTTCTAGTTTTATTGAATTCGGAATAGATGTTTATTGGTTTGAGCACGGAGAAAACCCAATTTCTAATATCTTATATATAGTATTTAAAATTATTCTTTTTGTTTCTTTTTTATTTTTTATGAGAGGCTTTATCCTATTAGGAAATATTTATAAAATAGAATTACTTAAAATAGCAGCATTCATATTAATTTTTATTGCTTTTATATTTTATTGCTACGATGTTATTTCTTTATATAATGATTTTTTAGGAGTTGAATTTACTGTGACAATTAAAGCGATAATATTTGGATGCTTTACAATAGTATTTGGTATTGCTTTAATGCGTTTAAGTAAATCTCATGGTGTTTTAGCAAATATAGCAGGTGGATTTGAAATTTTAGCAGGAATATTATTCCTAACAATTATTTTCGCTTTTGTTGGGTTAATAATGCTAAACCCAGCGCAAGTAATTGAAATTATTATTCTTTTTAAATCGATAAAAATGATTGAGAATAAAGTGTAATTATTTAAAGAATTCTTCTTCATCAACAAGCAATGTAGTTAGTTCTACCGTATGTTTATCAGGATCTTTTAAATAGATAGAATGCAGGTAGTGATGGTCTTGAAATTGAAAAGGTTCATTAATTGAATTCAAATAATCTTGTGCTTTTTTAAAATCTTCATTGGATACATTAAAAGCATAATGATCAATCTTTACATTTCGTGATAAATGACTACATTTTTCATCTTTAAGATTAGAAGGAAAAATGGCAATTCCGCTTTTACCAGATAACATAAACACAGGAAATTCACCCCATTTTTCTAATTGGTATTTTTTTAAACCCATAACTCTTGAGTACCATTCTATAGAAACGTCCATGTTTTTAACACGAATAGCAACATGATCTAGAAAGTTAATACTGAAAGGTTTCATTTTTTTACTCTAACACTTTTAGGAACCAGTTTGGTATAATTACCATTATTTCTAATTACATCTCTAACAATTGAGGAAGCAATATAAGAAGTGTCAGCTGAGGTTAATAAAAATACAGTCTCTATAGGTGCTAAATCGCGATTAGTGTGTGCTATAGCCTTTTCAAACTCAAAATCGGCAGGATTACGTAAACCACGTAAAATAAATTTCACATCTATTTCTTTACAGAAATCAACTGTTAAACCTTTATAGGTCATGACTTTTATTTTGGGTTCATCAGCAAAAGCCTTTTCAATAAATTGCATGCGCTCTTCAAGCGAAAACATATATGTCTTGGAAGCATTTACTCCAATAGCTACAATTATTTCATCAAAAAGTGTGACACCACGTTTTATAATGTCGTAATGTCCTAAAGTTAACGGGTCGAAGGATCCTGGAAAAATAGCTCGTTTCATTTAATAAAAATAAGATATTTATTTTAAAGCTTCTTCAATAGCATTACTAAATAATTCGTCTAATGCAATTCCAGCGGCTAATGCTTGTTGAGGTAATATGCTTTCTTTGGTAAATCCAGGAACGGTATTAACTTCCAGAAGATGTGGCTCTCCATCTTTAAAGATATATTCACTTCTGCTAAAGCCTTTAATTTTAAGAATTTCATACACTTGTTTGGCAATGTTTTTCACCTTGTTTGCCATCTCTTCAGGTATTCTTGCAGGTGTTATTTCTTGTGATTCACCCAAATATTTGGCTTTGTAATCGAAAAAATCATTGTTGCTTACTATTTCGGTAATTGGTAAGACTTTGGTTTTACCTTTGTATGTAATCACACCAACTGAGACTTCGATACCATCTAAAAAAGCTTCAATTATAATTTCGTCGTCTTCTTTAAAAGAGAAACTTATAGCATTTTTTAACCCTTCTTTTTTATAGACTTTGGTGATACCAAAACTGCTTCCGGCTCTATTTGCTTTAACAAAACAAGGGAGTCCTACTTTAGCAGTTATAGCATCTTCATTAATAGTATCTCCAAGATTGATAGAATATGATTCTGCCGTATTAATACCATAAGGTTTAAGGACACTTAAGCAATCGCGTTTATTAAAGGTAAGTGCAGCTTGATACATGCCACAACTTGTTTGAGGAATATTCAATAATTCAAAATAGGCTTGCATAAGTCCATCTTCCCCAGGAGAACCATGAATGGCATTGAATACACAATCAAAAGTGATTTTTGAATTGTTTACAGTTACAGAAAAATCATTTTTATTTATAGGGTATTCAGTATCATTATTGTCAACATAAACCCATTTATTTTCAAAGATGTGAACTTTATAGCAATCGTATTTTTTACTATCAAGAGACTCATAAATAACGTTTCCGCTTTTTAAAGAAATCACATATTCACTAGAATAGCCTCCCATAATAATAGCAACCTTTTTCTGCATATTTTTATTCTTATTATTTTAATTCAATAAATAAACGGTTTAATCGTTTTGTAAAAATATCATTTATTCATCTAACTAAAAATCTTTTGTTTTAATATAACGTATATACTAAAACTAAAGTTTACCTAATTAATTTATGAAACTATAAATTTGTGTAGTTTTGTTACATATTTAATATCCAATGAGTCTTATAAAATTTTTAACCAGTAAAGTATTTTTTAAGCAACTTGTATTGGCAGTTCTTGCCATTATAGTGCTAGTTTTTTTTGTGCTTCGGTATTTAAAATACGCTACCAATCATGGTGATTTTGTTGAAGTTCCCGAATTAAAAGGAAAAACTTTAGAGGTTGTACAAATTGAAATTGACGATAATGATTTACGAATGGTAGTTCAAGATTCTGCAAATTATAATCCTAATTATCCAAAATATTCTGTTATTGATCAACAACCAGAAGCGGGTTCTTTAGTAAAAGAAAATCGAAAAATATACCTCACTCTAAATCCTTCAGGATATCGTAAAGTTGCTATTCCATCTATTATTAGACGTACATTGCGACAAGCCAAACCAACTTTGGAAGCCTTAGGTTTTAAAGTAGGGAAGATTACCTATGTTAATGATATTGGTAAAGATGAAGTTCTCATCATAAAGTTTAAAGGAAAAACAATAAAAGAAGGAACAATGTTGGAGAAAACCTCAAAAATAGATTTGGTTTTAGGTAATGGTAAAAGCTAGTTTAAATGGAGGAGAATGTAAATTTACCTGAAGCGGATGACCTCTTGTACGAACACCACGCATTTACTGTTGAAAAGGGTCAACAACCCTTACGAATAGACAAATATTTAATGAATTTTATTGAAAATGCAACACGCAATAAAATTCAGGCAGCAGCTAAAGAGGGGAGTATAAGAGTAAACGGAACTCCAGTAAAATCTAATTACAAAGTGAAACCACTTGACGAAATTAGAGTGCTGTTTTCGCATCCACCTCATGAAAATTTATTAGTTCCTGAAGATATTCCTATTGATATTGTTTACGAAGATGAAGATCTTATGGTTGTTAATAAACCTGCTGGAATGGTTGTGCATCCAGGACATGGAAATTACTCAGGCACACTTATAAACGCATTGACATTTCATTTTGAAAACTTGCCAAATAACTCTAGCGAACGCCCAGGATTAGTACATCGCATAGATAAAGATACCAGTGGACTCTTAGTTATTGCCAAAACCGAAAAAGCTATGGCACATTTGTCCAATCAGTTTGCCGAAAAAACCAGTACACGTGAATATACGGCTTTGGTTTGGGGAAATATGGATGACGATGTAGGGACTATTGAAGGCAATATTGGTAGGCATCCTAAAAATCGTTTACAGAATACTGTTTTTGAAGGTTACGATGAAGATAAAGGCAAACCTGCTGTAACGCATTATAAAGTTTTAGAACGTTTGGGTTATGTTACTTTGATATCCTGCAAACTAGAAACAGGACGCACACATCAAATACGTGTGCACATGAAACATTTAGGGCATACTTTGTTTAATGATGAGCGTTATGGTGGTGAACACATTTTAAAAGGCACTACTTTTACTAAATATAAGCAATTTGTTGAGAACTGTTTTAAAGTGTTACCACGACAAGCATTACATGCAAAAACTTTAGGTTTCGAACATCCTAATACGGGAAAATGGATGTCCTTTACTTCTGAAATTCCAGATGATATGCAACAATGTATCGAGAAATGGCGTGGCTATACCAAACATTAGGATTAGTTTGTTATCAATGCAATCTATAGAATTATAGAAATAATTTTAAAGAGACATAATAAATACACAAGTTAAGTTTGTAAATTTGAATTGTAAATTAGTTAAACTATGAAACTTGTTTTATCACCTGCCAAATCACTCAATTTAGAGAGTAAATTACCAACATCTGCAACAACAGAGTCTTGTTTTTTAAAAGAATCCGAACGTTTAAATAAACTGCTTAAAAAGAAATCGGCTAGAAGTTTATCTAAACTTATGAGTATTTCAAATAATTTAGGACAGCTTAATTACGAGCGTAATCAAAACTGGCAACTCCCTTTTACAAAAGACAATGCAAGACCAGCTATTTATGCTTTCAGCGGCGATGTGTATAGAGGTTTGGATGCCTATACTATTCCAAAGGAAAAGTTAGAGAAGCTACAAGATACAGTTCGTATTATTTCTGGCTTATATGGTATTTTAAAACCTATGGATTTAATGCAGCCATATAGATTGGAAATGGGAACAAAATTTCCTGTTGGAAAGCATAAAAACTTATATGAATTCTGGAAAAAGAAAATTACACAAGCATTAAATGAAGAGTTGAAAGATAATGAGTTGCTTTTAAATCTTGCTAGTAAAGAATATTTTAAAGCTATAGATGGTAAAGCATTAAAAGCATCAGTAATTACAGCTAGTTTTAAAGATTTTAAAAATGGAGAATATAAAATGATTATGACCTTCGCAAAATTAGCAAGAGGCCATATGGCGCGTTATATTATAGACACAAATGCCAACACTATAGACGATATTAAGGCCTTTAATTGTGAAGGTTATGGATTAAGTAAAGCCATGTCTAGCGATAAAGAATTGGTTTTCATTAGATAGTTTTATTATTCATTTTCATCCTGTTAACTATCGGGAAGGAATCCATTTGCAATCAAACTAAAATTCACAAGATTACTGCCTTTATAGGAATGATAATTTATTTTTTAGCTTCTGTCTTTGCTTTTGCAGCAGCCTTAGTTTTAGGTTTGGTTTCAGCCTTTACTTTTGCTGAAGCCTTTGTTTTTGTCGTTGTTTTAGCTTTGGGTTTAGCTGCAACTTTAGGCTTTGCAGGAGCTTTTGTTTTTTTCTTAGTTGAAATAACTACTAAAGGTTTATTTCGTTTTCTTGGACGTCTAACACCAAAAGTACCCATTGTTATTTTACCTCGTCTAGTTTTTTTATCGCCTTTTCCCATAATAGTTGTATGTTTAGATGGTCTAAATTTAATTGATTTTTATGTCATAATCAAGTTTATGTTTTTACATCAACATCCTTATAAACCATTTATTCAAAAAGATACCACAAAGTTAATTGTTGGTACCTTACCACCACCACGTTTTTCTACTGGTAAATTATTAGAGAAAGATGTCAATTTTTGTTATGGTAGCTATTATAATTCACTTTGGTTATATATTGATAAGATTCATGATTTAAAGTTGCGATATGATAATTCTACTGAAGCTATTGAAGAACGCAAACACTTTTTAATTAAACATAGAATAGGTATTTGCGATATTGTTGAAAGTGCCGAACGGGATAAAATAGATGCTTCCGATTTAGGTATGAAAAATATTGAGCTACGAAAAATATTGGGTTATTTACAACAATATCAAAATATAGATATACTCTTGTTTACAGGTGGAAATAGCAAAAACGGACCAGAATATTTTTTCAGAAGGCATCTTAAAAATTATGATTTAAAATTAGAAGTGGTATCAAGCCAAGTACCTCGTATTCACCAATTCGTCATTCCAGTCGTGTCGAACTTAAGTGAGATATCACATAAGGATGAGATTTCTCGCTTAGCTCGAAATGATAAAAGAATAATAAAAACCATCTCACTTACATCAGCATCAGGATCCGCAAACAGAGCTATTGGGAGTATGCCTTTATATCAACAATTAAAAAACAGTAATCCAAACTTTACTACTTTCGACTTTAGAGTGATGCAGTATAGTGAGTTTATTAAATAATTGTCATTTATTTTTTATACCAAACAGCATAAATAATATATAATAATCCAGGAATTGCAAACGCACTTATTAAAAGATTAGAAGCAATGTCTGGTCTAATTATATGTAAGCTAATCAGTCCGCCAACGGTAATGATTCCGCCAATACCTTCCCATTTATAAGATAATGCTAAACCTATAATTGTGCTTAACGGAAAAAAAGCTAATGTTACTAAATCCAAAGTAGAAATTAAGCCAGTTTCTGTCTCTTCTGAGCTAAAAAACTCTCCAATACTCATAAATAAAAGGAACCCAAGAGTAATTGCTCCTAATATTCTAGCGATCCATAAAATTATTTTAAAGATATTTTTTATTGATGGCATTTAGTAAGAATCAGATTTCTACTAAAATAAGCAAAATCTTTTTAAACGTCTCATTTTGAGTAAGATTGTTTATAATTTGTTAATGATTATTAGTCTTTTGTTTTAATCTAAAGCCGTGCTTAAAATACTATAAAAGGTTTGCAATCCGTATTTAATATTCTTAATTTTTAAATTCTCATTAGGACTGTGCTGATTATTATCAGGATTTACCAAAGGAATAATTACAGCCGGAATATTTAACTCATTAATAAATGCAGCAATTGGTACAGTGCCACCCATAGTTCGTATTTTAACTATCGTTTCGTCATTTAGCTTTATGGTATTTTCCAACCATGTAGCAAACGGGATATTCATGTCTGTCCTAAACGGATGGGTGACAGAACCACTTTCAAAAGTGAGTATTTTATCATATTGCATACGTTCTTCAAGAGTCGGCTGTTTATCAGTAATATAGAAACCTTGTTTTTTTATGTGTTGTTTTATCAAATCTTTTAATCTGTTTCCATCACTTTCAGGAACTAAACGAATATCAATAGCTGCTGTTGCAGTAGCTGGAACTATAGTTCGGGCTTTTTTACCTGTCCAACCCGAAGATAATCCTCTAATATTTAAAGATGGATATTGTAATGCTTCTTGATAAAAATCTCCAACTGTTTCAGGGGTTTTAATGGCTAAGTTATCTAAAATTTGTTCCCTGTTATCAGGTACACTTTTTAAAACATCAAGTATTTGTTTATCAATGGTAATACCATCGTAATAGCCATCAATAACAACTTTACCATTATCATCTTTAAATGTTGCCAATAATTTTGAAAGTATAAATCCTGGATTTGGCGCATAGTTACCATAATGTCCACTATGTTGAGGCTTAATTGGGCCATAGGTAGTTAGATTTATGGTTGTAATTCCTCTACAACCAAATACTAAAGTTGGGTTGTCTGAAACATGCAAAGGGCCATCATTAATAATTAAATAGTCCACAGCAAGTAAATCTCTATTTTCCTTTACAGCTTTAGGCAATGGTTTACTGCTTTTTTCTTCTTCGCTATCTAAAATTACTTTGACGTTAAAAGGAATAGTAACATTGTTTGCTTTAAGCAAATCAATAGCATTCAAGAGCATAATAATTGGCCCTTTATCATCTGAGGACGATCTTCCAAAGATGCGCCAATTATCATCTATTGTAGTGTCTAGTTGAGACCAGTCTATGGTTTTCCAACCAGTTCCATTTTTAGTTTTTAAAACCGCTTTATAAGGATCTTTTTGATTCCATTTTGAAGGATCAACAGATTGTCCGTCCAAATGCATATAAAATAAAATGGTCTTGGCATTTGCTATTTTGGGTAATTCGGCAAAAAAGAGCGGTTGTCCTTCAGTTTTTATTACTGTAGTTTTAAACCCTCTGGCTTTGAACTTTTTGCTTAACCAATCAATATTTTTTTGAATGTCTTCACTCACTAACGCATCATTAGGAATTGCTATGAATGTTTTTAATTCTTCAATAGTGGGTTTAAGTTGGTCTTCAACAGTTTGAGAAAATCCTATTGTATTATAACAAACAAGAAGGAGGAGAAGTGCTTTTTTCATTTTAGGTTGGTTTAGTAAGAACGAATTTACGTAAAATATGCTAGGATTATTAATCTGCTATTAATCTAGCCGAAGTCAATCCAACATATTCTTTACAAAATTACCAATAGTATCAATACCTTTGTTGTTTAAATACTTTATAAAAGCACTTCCAATAATAGCACCTTTGGCATATTGTGTGGCTTGTGTAAAGGTATCGTTATTACTAATGCCAAAACCAACAATTTGAGGGTTGTTGAGGTTCATATCTGCAATGCGTTTAAAATAGTGTGTTTGCATATCTCCAAAGCCAACTTTTGTTCCAGTGGTACTTGCACTACTTACCATATAAATAAATCCGTTAGAAATGGAATCGATATATTGTATGCGTTCATTACTAGTTTGTGGTGTAATTAAGAAGACATTAATCAAACCATATTTTTCAAAAGTGGTTTTGTAGTGCTCATTATACACATCCACTGGTAAATCTGGAATAATGAGTCCATCAATACCAATCTCGCGGCATTTTTTACAAAAGGCCTCAACACCATATTGTAAAATGGGGTTGAAATATCCCATTATTAAAAGTGGAATATCTACAGTATTTCTAATATCTTTTAGTTGTTCAAATAATAGGGTTGTGGTCATGCCATTTTTTAGTGCCTGTGTAGAACTTGCTTGTATGGTTGGACCATCGGCTAATGGGTCGCTGAAAGGTAAACCAATTTCAATCATATCTACACCGTTTTGTTCTAAGTTTTTAATAATACTTGATGTGTCATTGAGATTTGGATAACCTGCTGTAAAGTATATTGAAAGTAACTTTTCATCTTCTTTTAATTTTTGGTTTATTCTATTCATGTCTATTGTTTTCGTCATTGTGAGGAATAAAGGGATGAGGCAATCTGCTTCATGAGATTCCTTCACTTCGTTCGGCATGACGTTATAATTTAAAATGTTTAATATAAGTATCTAAATCCTTATCTCCTCGTCCTGAAAGGCTCACCACAATAATATCATTAGGATTAAATGTTTTTTGTTTAAAAATGGCTAATGCGTGAGCACTTTCAATAGCAGGAATAATACCTTCTAATTGGCATAATTCCAAACCAGCTTTCATAGCTTCATCATCAGTTATTGAAATAAATTCTGCTCGACTAGATTTATATAAATGCGCGTGCATTGGTCCAACTCCTGGATAATCTAATCCCGCTGAAATAGAATAAGGTTCTGTAATTTGTCCGTCATTAGTTTGCATCAATAAGGTTTTACTACCATGAATTATGCCTTCTTTTCCTAACACAGATGTTGCAGCACTCTCTCCAGAATCTACACCTTTTCCAGCAGCTTCTACAGCAATAAGTTTTACAGTTTCATCCTCTAAAAAATGATAATAAGCACCAGCAGCATTACTACCACCACCTACACAAGCAACTACATAATTAGGCTTGGATTTACCTTCATGTTTTTTAAGTTGCCATTGAATTTCCTCGGAAACAACCGACTGGAATCGTGCGACCATATCTGGATAGGGATGTGGCCCAACCACACTTCCAATAATGTAATGTGTATCCACAGGATTATTAATCCAATCACGAATGGCTTCATTTGTGGCATCTTTAAGGGTTTTACTTCCAGATAAAGCAGGAACAACTTTAGCACCTAGCATTTTCATTCTGGCAACATTTGGCGCTTGTCTTGCAATATCAATTTCTCCCATATACACAATACACTCCAATCCCATTAATGCACAAACTGTTGCAGTAGCAACACCATGTTGTCCTGCTCCAGTCTCAGCAATAATACGTGTTTTGCTAAGGCGTTTTGCCATTAAGATTTGTCCAATGGTATTATTGATTTTATGTGCTCCTGTATGGTTGAGGTCTTCTCGTTTCAAGTAGATATTTGTATAGTATTTCTTTGAAAGTCGTTTAGCAAAATAGAGTGGCGAAGGGCGTCCTACATAATCTTTAAGCAATTGATTGAACTCTTTTTGAAATTCTGGTTCAGCCATTACTTTTAAATAATTTTGGCATAATTCTTCTACATTTGGATAGAGCATTTCAGGTATAAATGCGCCTCCAAATTCTCCGTAATAACCTTTATTGTTGATGTTGTATGTTTTCATATTCTTTGTCATTTCGACATGAGCGAAGCGATTGAGAAATCTCACATTTATGAGATGTCTCACATTCGTTCGACATGACAAATTTTGTTTTTAAATTCTTTTAATTGCTCAATTTTCTTTAGTCCTGCTTCAATTTCAAATTTACTATTCACATCGATAGCATAGCAATATTTTGAAGCTTCATTATTATTAAATATTTTTAGCTTTTCAATTTCATCTAGCCCAATACCACCACTTAAAAAATAAGGTTTGGTTGATGGATAATCGTTTAATACACTCCAATCAAAAGCATAGCCATTTCCTCCTGGAAGCTCGCCTTTGGTATCAAATAAATAGTAATCGCAAACATCTTCATAAGGTTGTAATGCATCAAAATTGAATTCATTCTTGATTGAAAAAACTTTGATGATTTCTGTTATTTCTGCGTTGGTAGGACTCTTTTGATGGGATTTCTCACTACGTTCAACATGACAAATTTTTCTTAATCTTCTGCAATATTCAGGAGATTCGTTACCATGTAATTGCACAGCTTGTAAATTGTAGGTATTAATTTTTTCTAAAATATAATCGATTGAAGCATTTACAAATACACCAACTTTTTTTATGGAGTCTGGTAGTTGCGGAATTATATTATCAAAATTTCGAGGTGAATTTTTATAGAATATAAAGCCTAGATAATTAGGTTGCAATTTTGCAACTTGAGCGATATTATCTTGGTATTTCATTCCGCAGATTTTTAATTTCATAATCTTGTCAATTTCGACATGAGCGAAGCGTTCGACATGACATTATATTTTTAATCCATTTATAAATTTTGCTGCACTTGCTCCTGGGTCATTAGTTTTCATAAAGTTCTCACCAATTAAAAAGCCTTTAAAACCATAAGGTTTCAGTTCTTTAATCACATTGACTGAGCTGATGCCGCTTTCAGATACTTTTACAAATTCACTTGGTATTAATGAACTCAAAGCTTTACTAGTTTTTAAATTAATATCAAAAGTTTTTAAATTTCTATTATTAACACCTAGCATGTCTAAACTTGGCATGATAGATTTGTGTAACTCTTTTTCATTATGCACTTCTAATAATACATCTAGATGTAAACTTTTTGCTAATTCTGAAAACTGTTTAATCTTTGCTTGCGTTAAAATAGCAGCAATCAATAAAATTACATCAGCTCCATTTGATTTAGCTTCAATAATCTGATATTCATCTATAATAAATTCTTTTCGTAACAATGGTAATTTACAATTTGCTCTAGCTATTAATAAGTCGTCTAATGAACCTCCAAAATACTTGTTATCTGTTAGTACTGACATACCACAAACACCTGCATTTTCATATCCTGTGGCAACATCTTTTATATTTAGACTTTCATTAATTACAGATTTGGAAGGTGAACGCCGTTTGTGTTCAGCAATTATTCCTGTTACACTATTTTTTAGTTTATGAGCTAAAGAAACGGTTTCTCTTTCAAAAAAAGCAGATTGCTCCAATTGTTGTATAGAAACGTGATTTTTTTGAAGTTGTACTTCTTTGCGTTTATCGTTTACTATGTTGTCTAATATTGTCATTATATTTTTGTTCGTCATTGCCTTTTAGAAAGTCTTGGCAATCTGTTTCTTTTTAATGAGATTACCACGTCTCCCGATAGTTGTCGGGATTCCTCTTAATGACGTTAGTTATTTACTTAATTCTATTAATTTATCTAAACTTTGTTTCGCTTTTCCGCTTAATAGTGATTCTTTAGCCATCTCAAATCCTTCTTTGTGTTCCATTTGTTTGGAAGTCGCTATGGCTAATCCAGCATTTGCACAAACTACATTGTTTTGGGCTTCAGTGCCGTTACCAGTAATAACAGTCATGAATATTTTTGCGGCATCTTCAACGCTATTTCCACCAAAAATGGCACTTTGCTCAATTAGCGAAACTCCCAAATCTTCGGGAGAAAACATAGTTTCCGAATGATTAGAAATTACCTTAGTTTTTCCTGTAAGCGAAATTTCATCATAACCATCTAAAGCATGAACAATGCTATAATTTTTGTCTGTATTTTGATATAAATAACCATACAAACGCAACAATTCTAAATTAAAAACGCCTACCATTTGGTTTTTTGGAAACGATGGGTTTACCATTGGGCCTAACATGTTAAAAAAGGTTTTAACACCCAATTCACGACGAATAGGTGCTACATATTTCATTGCTAGATGAAATAGAGGCGCGTGTAATACACAAATCCCCGCTTTGTCAATAGAATGTTTTAGTAAATCTTCATCATTGGAAAATTTAATACCTAAATACTCCATAACATTTGATGAGCCACATGCTGACGATACACCATAATTGCCATGTTTCGAGACTTTTACTCCAGCTCCAGCAGTAACAAATGAGGATAAGGTGGAGATATTAAAAGTGTCCTTTCCGTCGCCTCCTGTACCACATAAATCTATAGCATCAAAGTCTTTTAAGTCTATTGGAATGCATAATTCTAAAAGTGCATCTCTAAAGCCTTTTAATTCTTCCAGTGTAATACTTCGCATCATAAATATGGTTAAGAAAGATGCTATCTGGCTTTGATTATACTTTCCGTTGGAAATATTTACCAAGACACTTTTTGCCTCTTCACTAGAGATGCTTTCGTGATTTATAAGTCTGTTTAATAATTGTTTCATTGCTTAAGAATTAATCCAATTTTCTAAAATTTTCTTTCCATGAGGGGTTAATACCGATTCAGGATGAAATTGAACACCTTTTACATCGTATAGTTTATGGCGTAAAGACATTATTTGACCGTTCTCATCAAATGAAGTAGCTTCTAGTTCGTCAGGTAGATTGGTATCTACAACCCAAGAATGATAGCGGCCAACTTTGATGGTTTTGTCTAAACCGTCAAAAAGAGATTCATCATTAACAGTTATTGAAATATTTGTCGCCACACCATGGTAAACTTCGTCTAAATTAATAATTGTTCCTCCAAAAATTTCGCCAATAGCTTGTTGCCCTAAACACACTCCTAAAATACTTTTAGTGGGTGCATAGGTTTTAATAATTGCTTTTAATAATCCCGCTTCATCTGGAATTCCAGGACCTGGAGATAATACAATTTTATCATAAGGGATTACATCTTCGAGGACTAATTTATCATTTCTAACCACAGTTGCATCACAATTTAGATCTTCTAAGTAATGGACTAAATTGTATGTAAAACTGTCGTAATTATCTATGACTAATACTTTTATCATAATTATATATTTTCTGCCAACTCAATAGCTTTGGTTAAAGCTCCTAATTTATTATAAACTTCTTGTAATTCATTTTCTGGATTAGATTTTGAAACCAAACCAGCACCAGCTTGCCAATGTAATTGGTGATTTTTACTCAAAAAAGTACGTATCATGATGGCATGATTGTAATTGCCTTCAAAATCCATGAAACCGATGGCGCCACCATAAAATGAACGGCTAGTTTTTTCATATTGTTCAATAAGTTGCATAGCACGATGTTTTGGCGCACCACTTAATGTTCCTGCGGGAAACGTATCTGCAACAACTTGCATGGTCGATACATCTTTGTGTTTTTGTCCATTTACTTTACTCACTAAATGAATGACATGAGAAAAAAATTGAACTTCGCGATAGGTTTCAACTGTAACTTGGTTGCTATGTCTGCTTAAATCATTTCTTGCTAAATCGACAAGCATTATATGTTCTGCATTTTCTTTATCGTCGATAGATAATTGGTTAGCAAGTTCGGCATCTTTTAAATCGTTGCCTGTACGTTTAAAAGTTCCGGCAATTGGATGAATTTCGGCTTTTCCATTACTAACTATTAATTGTGCTTCAGGCGAACTGCCAAATATTTTAAAATTACCATAATCAAAATAGAAAAGGTAAGGCGAAGGGTTTATACTTCGCAAAGCTCGATATACGTTAAACTCATCTCCTTTAAATTCTTGTTCAAATTTACGAGAAAGTACCAATTGAAAAACATCGCCTCGTGCACAATGTTTTTTAGCTAGCTCTACATGTTGTTTATATTCGTCATCAGTAAGATTTGAATTAATTTCTCCTTGTGAAGTAAACTCATAAGAAGCAAAATTCTTGGCTTTTATTAAATGATGAATATCATCAATATTACTTTCTGTGTCAAAGCAATGTGCAAAAAGATAAGCTTCATTTTTAAAGTGATTTATAGCAATAATGTTTTGGTAAACAGCGTAATAAATATCAGGAATATTTAGAGAATCTTCTTTTTTCGTGATTTTAATATCTTCAAAATATTTTACGGCATCGTAAGCAGTATAACCAAAGATACCGTTATTAATAAATTTGAACTTTTCCTTAGAATCAATACTAAATCTCTTTGTAAACTTGTGAATTTCATTTGCTACATTAGTATGTTCTTTTATTTCTAAAATATCTATTTCACCATTAGGTAAAGTTTGTGTAATAGTGTTGTTTTCAACTTTAATTGAAGCAATAGGATTAGAACATATATACGAAAAACTATTATCGTTGGCATGATAATCACAACTCTCCAATAAAATACTATTGGGATACTTATCTCTAATTTTTAGATAAATACTCACAGGCGTAATAGTATCTGCCAATATTTTTTTGTAATGTGTATGTAGTTTAAATGTTTGCATAAATGATTTATAAAAAAAAAGGCTTGTCGTGAATGACAAGCCTAAATATATTGAGTTTTAAATATACAGTGGTCTAGTTCACGAAATTGTGTTTCGAGAGCTCCACCACCAAGTATTATTTAAAATAGTATTCATTTTATTGTTATTTGAATCAAATATAGAAATGAAAATTATGTTTACAAACTATTTTCGATAAAAATAAAAAGATTCCTGCTAAAAGCAGGAATCCATTATTAACTAAATAGTGCTATTAATCTATTTCATTTTAAAATTGTAAGTCTACAACCAGATCAAACTCGTCATAAATTGCTTTGTCCTTTAAGTTATCGAAAAAGCTAGTAGAGCCATATCTAACATCGTATAATGTTCTGTCTACTTTTATAGATGCAGATGCTTTATTACCATAAACCGATATTTCAAAAGTTATTGGATTTGTTTTTCCTTTAATGGTTAAGTCTGCATTTACAGTATATGAATTTTTACCGCTCAATTTAGCTGTTTTGAATATTATTCCTGCCGTAGGATACTTTTCTACACCAAAGAAGTCATCAGATTTTAAATGACCTTCAAGTTTTTTAGCATATTCATCACCTTCAATATCAGTGTTGGTAATAGTTGTCATGTCTATAGAAAATTCTCCACCAATAAGTTTATCGCTTTCAAATTTTAAAACACCAGAAGCCAAGGCTATTGTTCCTTGGTGAGATCCCGTAACTTTATATCCTTTCCAAATTACTTTGCTATTTTCTATACTTACTTGCTTTTCTAAAATTGAAGTAAAAGAAGCGAGAGTTATTGCTAGGACTAATACTAAAGTGTTTTTTAAAATGTTTTTTTTCATGTTAATTTAATTTTTGTTTTGATTTATTAATTATTATTTATTTTCTAAGTTTATCTAAAAGTGTGTTTAATTTTTCAAGCTCATTTGTGTTAAGGTTTTTAGTTAGTTCTTTATTATTTGAGTCTACAATCGAGTCTAACTCTGCTAACAACGTTAAGCCTTTTTTAGTAATAAAAATTTCAATTTTACGACGATTACTTTCACAACTTTGTCGTATAACTAATTCTTTTTTTAAGAGTTTATCGATTAAACGCGTTGTATTACTCATTTTATTAAGCATTCGTTCTTGTATAGTGCTTAAATTGGCTGGATTTCCTTTTTGCCCTCTAAGTATTCGTAACACATTATACTGCTCAGAAGAAATGTCATAATCTTTATAAAAACCTTTAGATTTCTCTTTCATCCAATTACTAGTATAAACAAGATTGATTACAGTTTTTTGGTAATTCTGCAATATAACAGTGTTTTTAATATCTTTTTCTATTGACATTTGTATATACAATTATTGTTGATACAAATGTATACATGTTTTTGTAATATCAAAAAGTAAAGTCTATAATTTTATGTTAAATTTTTACATTGCTTAAATTGGTTGTTTAAATTTATAACATGAAGTATGTAACTGTGTTATGCGTTTTGGTTTTTATGTCTTGTAAAAACAATGTGAAAGTAGACGAAGCTTTTAATGAAAAAATTGTTGTTGAGAAGATAAATATTGATAATGTTAAGCTAGAAATATATGATTTTAATGGATTAGAAAAGTTTTTAAATCAAGAAGACAATAAGGTTCATGTTATAAATTTTTGGGCGACTTGGTGTAAACCCTGCGTTAAAGAACTACCACACTTTGAAGCATTAAACAAAAAATATAAAGACAAAGGGGTCGAAGTACTATTAGTAAGCTTGGATTTTCCTAAACAATACGATAAAAAGCTTAAACCATTTATTGTTAAGCATAATTTAAAATCTAGAATTTTGGTTTTAGATGACGTAGATATGAATACATGGATACCAAAAGTTAATAAAGATTGGGATGGCGCAATTCCAGTAACATTAATTTATAATAAAGAAAAACGGCATTTTTATAATCAAACGTTAACTTATAGTGAATTAGAAAACGAACTTAAACAAATTTTAAAGTAAAAAATCATGAAAAAGCTAAAACATATCTCAATTATTACTATTCTACTTTTAGCAAGCGCATTCTCAGTTAATAAAATCATTTTGGATGAAAATGGTTATGATATAGGAGATGTTGCTACCGACTTTAAATTAAAAAATATAGATGGCAATATGGTGTCATTAGCAGACTTTGATGACGCTAAAGGATTTATTGTCATTTTTACGTGCAACACTTGTCCTTATGCAGTTCGTTATGAAGATAGAATTATAGCACTCAATAAAAAATACGCTGTAAAAGGCTATCCTGTGATTGCAATTATGCCTAATAATACCGTTGTTATGCCAGGAGATAGAATGGAAGCCATGAAAGCAAGAGCAGTATCTAAAGGGTTTACGTTCCCTTATTTATTGGATGAAGGACAAAAAATATACCCACAGTATGGTGCTACAAAAACACCACATGTATATGTGCTCGAAAAAACTAAAAAGGGAAATATAGTTAAGTATATTGGAGCCATAGACGATAATTATAAAGATGCTACTTTAGTCAACACCAAGTATGTTGAAAATGCTGTAGATGCACTTCTAGAAGGCAAGGAAATTAAAGACACTAAAATAAGAGCTATAGGTTGCACTATTAAAATTAAGAAATAATTAAGAGTTTGTGTAACATTTTAATTTTTCTTTCGTCTATATAATATATCCTAAAGAAATGTTAATTTCTTATTGCACAACAGTATGAATCGTTTTCTCGTTATTTTTTTTCTAGTTACAACTATATGTAGTTATAGTTGTAAAGAAAAGCAATCTTCTAGTGAAATAGAAGTTGTTACGCAAGAGGAAATGAAACAAATTAATCAATTTGAGGATGCACAACTTATAGATGTAAGTACTTCGGAAAACTATAAAAAAGAACATTTAAAGAGATTTCAAAATATAGATTATTTATCACCTAATTTTGATGAAGAGATTAAAAAACTTGATAAATCGAAACCTGTAATAGTGTATTGTAAATCTGCAAATCTTAATAGTAAATGTGTTGATAAAATGAAGAAAAAAGGATTTGTAAAAGTTTACGATTTAGATAGTGACATTGCTAAATGGGAATTTAAAGGATTAGACGGTAAAACGAGTCCTTAATAAGCAACGAATAGCGTTTAGAAAGAACATAACTCTTCAAATTTAAAATCTATCGTATTGATAGATTTTTTTATTTATACTAAAATCCGTCGTGGTAAATAAAAACCCATATTGGGACACTAATTGTGTTACTTCGTCCTAATATACTTGCATTAAAAATGATTATTTGTTTACTTGTACTAGTAAATTAGTTTTACTTCATTCAATTAATTGTTTTTTAGCTCTATTTATTATTCACAAAAAACACCTACTTATTTTATTAAATAAAGTGTTATACAATAGTTGTATAGCAATATTACTAACCAAAATATTTTATTATGATTAAAAAATGTAATTCATTATTATTAATGGTAGCCATAGTTTTTGGGACTATGTTTACCGCTAATGCACAAGATGACTCTTCATACCAAATGTGGGAGAGTATTACTTTAACACCTGATAATTCTAAGCTTAAAGTATTAGCAGAGAATATGAGAAAGCATAACCAGAAATATCACAAATCAGGAGCACATAAAGCAACGGTTTTCAATATTACTACTGGACCAAACGCTGGGAAGATTGTTTGGGAAATGGGACCATTAACCTTTGCCGATTTAGATACACGACCATCTGTTGGAGGTCATGATGAAGATTGGAGAGATAATGTAGACCCATACATTAAGAAAACAAATACTGTTGAGTATTGGAAAGAAGATACTAAAAATTCTAACACAAGTATGCTAGATGGTGATAATTCAAAATATCCTATTCTTCATGTTAGATATCACGAAGTTAATCCAGGCCACGGTTATACTATTAATCGTTTATTCTCACAGGTTAAAGCCACATTGGAGTCTATTGAAGGTGATTATCCTTGGGGCGTTTATACCAATGAATTTCAACAAGGAGATCTTGGCCGTCATATTGCTACTGTAGGTTTTAGTAAGAATTGGGCAGAGTATGATCAAGATATTAAGTTTGTAGAAGCTTTTGAAAAGATTTATGGAGACAATTCCTATAATACTTATGTAAATATGAGAAATGACACATTCTCTAACCGATGGGATGAGATTTGGGTATATAACAAAAACATGAGTGGAGACTAAAATTTTTGCAATGCTATTTAACCAACCAACTAAGAAAAGTGCAGTGAAAGCTGCGCTTTTTTTAATTTAATTTTTCTTGAATTAAAGACGTAAGTGGCTCTTGATTTTTTAATGCTAATCTTGAAAATTGAAACAAACTTTTACACCGATCTAAATTTTGATTTTCGTAAGTTACTTTGTAAAAAACATTGCCATTAAGATAATCGGTTAAAGCTCTTAAACCGTTCATAAACGACATAAGAGCACAAGCTATTGGTAAGTACTCAATTTCAGTTGTATTCAAAAATGAACCATAAGAATTTATACCATCAATAAATTGTTCGAATAGGGCTAAATTGAATTTTATTTTGGTTAAGTCTTTTTCATCTTCATTAGTTTCACTTACAATGGTTCTAACAGCATCGCCAAAATCGTAGTGAAAATACCCTTTCATAATAGTATCTAAATCTATTAAGCAAAGTCCTTTGTTGTCTTTGTTAAACAGAATATTATTCAGCTTTGTATCATTATGGCAAATACGTTCTGGTAATTTGGCATTATAGAAATCATCAAAGTATGAAATATGTTGGTTGGCAAAATGTATTTGTTCAGTGGCATTCAACGTTAAATTTTCAGAAGCGGTGTTTAATGCTTCTTTAAACTCTTTTATTCTGAAGGGTAAAAAATTTATGTTCGGAATGGTGATATTGTAGTTTTGGACAGCTTCATCTTTTAATAATGAATGAAAGCGCGCAATTATTCTCCCAGCTTCAAAAGCAATGGTTTTATTTAAGGTGAAATTATAGGCAATACTGTCTTCAATAAAAGTTAAAACTCTCCAAAAACTATTTTCATGAACATAAAATGATGCGCCAGTTTTAGTTTTCAATAAAGATATCGCTTTATAATCTTCAGCATTTAATTTTTTCAATGCTTGCTCAATGTTATTGTGTAAACCAGAAATATCTTTAAAAACAGAACTATTTATACGCTGTAGAATATAATTGGGTGAATTATTAATTGAAATTAAAAAGGTGTCATTAATATATCCCTGCGAAATAGTTTTGTATGATATGTTTTTAGTATCTATCCCAAATTGATTAACTATAAAATTTAAATTTTGAGCATTCATTATTTCGCTCTTATTTCCAAAGTGGAGTAGGATATTTATTCTTATTTGTTAAATCTTGCAATGTATTTACTGCTTCGGCTTTGTCTTCGTAATATGTTACACCAAACCATTCGCTATGAGAAGATATTACATTAATATCTATTAACCCATTTGCCATCATTTCTTGGGCAACAAAAGGTAAATAAATTTCACTTTTTTCAAGGTTCTCAGGGATGGAAAGGAAGTTGCTAAAATAAGTTTCTATATAATTAAAAATAGAAGGATTACAAAGCCAAAAATTCATAGACACTATAGTATCTGGATCTAAAGTTCTATTGGAATCAATGTCTATGATTTCTTCATCTATCGTTTCAATTTTTGTATGCTCTTCTATAGAAATTAAGTGTTCACCTTCTACTTTACAAACACCTCTGGATACTGATCCATGTTCAGAAAGAGTGTCTTTTAACTGGTAACCAACCAAGGCATAAATATTATTCGAATCATTGTTTTTAACAAAATTGGCTGCACCTACAAAAGCTTGTTTTCCGTAATAATCATCGGCGTTAATAATGACAAAATTAGAGTTAATAACCTTTCTAGCAGTCCATACCGCATGTGCAGTTCCCCAGGGTTTCTCTCTTTGTGTTTTTAGTTTTATACTTTCAGGTAAATCAGTAATATTTTGCACTAAGACATCTAGACCAATATTTTTCGGTAATCTTTGTGATAAGTGGTCTTGTAAAAAAGCTTGATTTGCAGCCTTTGTAATTACAACAATATGTGTAAATCCCACAGAAATAGCATCAAAAATGCTAAATTCCATAAGAAATTCTTTAGCTGGACCAAGGTCATCAAACTGTTTTAATTTGCCATAACGACTGCCACTACCAGCAGCCATAAGTAATAAGGTCATAATTTTTATTTAGGCAATAAATATAAAATATTGGTTTTAAAGTTAAATATAAATTTTGTTTAAATTAAATTCATAATGTATTAAATATTTCTAACTGCTTATAAATTAGTATATTTAAAATCTATTAACTAAAAAACACTATTATGAAATTTATTTTTTCTTTTTTATGTTTATCCTTATTATTTATTGGGTGTAAGCCTATGGAAGACAATTCTGCAAACGATGCCTTTGAGAAAAACTCAAAAACAGTAATGGCTGTTTTGGATGGATTCCAAAATGAAAACCTTGATTATGATGCTCTTTATTCAAAAGATGTAATATTTGCCAATACCAATGTTGGAGCTACAAAAGATTCCTTAACATTAGATGATGAAAGAGCTGCTAATAAAGCAAATTGGGCTTTTTTAGATTTTAAATTATTAACGGACCCAGTAAGTTTATTACCGGGAGTTAATGCAGATACTAAAATGGCTGATGGCTCTGTTCGTCTTTATGGTAATTGGAAAGTAACACTAACAGCTACTGATTCTACAGAAGCTAGATCTGGAACAATTCAAGTTTACCAATCTTTCGATTTTGATGCCGATGGTAAAATAAACTTCCAACAATCTTATGGTGATTTTACTGGAATTCGAAATGCTATTAATGGCGGTGATGATGATGACGATGATGCTGAAGAGTAAGTGATATATTTTTTATAACAAATTTTAAAGCCTTCACTATAAATTGTGAAGGCTTTTTTTGTTTAAATGGAAAAATAAACATCTTCAAAAGGCACTCTAAATCGTGAGCCGTAAATACCTTTATCGTCACGAATACCACATCCAATAACCATATTAATTTCTGCCTCTCTAGGAAGTTTAATAATTTTTTTTATACGTAAAGTGTCACTGCCTTCCATTGGGCATGTATCATATCCAATTGCAGCCATACTTACCATAAAATTTTGAGCTGCTAATCCAGCACTTTTATGGGCTACTATACGCATATCACTGTTTCTTGCTTGGCGATAAATAGGACGAAATAAACCAATAATTTGAAATACAATATATTTTAATAATCCAAGTAATCCCAGAAAATCAACATAAGCCATAGGAATTATTTTTTTATAATAATCTATAGCCATTTTTTTTCTTCTTAAATCTTTTTCAGAAAGATTGGGTTCGCTATATGCTTGATTAATATAATTTAAGTTCGCTTTTACACGTTTTCTCCAAAGATCTTTTCTGACTACAACCACTACCAATTGTTGTGCCGTTTTAGCAGCATTTTGATCTAAACAAGCGGTCACCATTTTATTTAAAACATCTTCATTTGTAATATGATAAAACTCCCATAGTTGTAAATTACTACTTGTAGGCGCTAATGCTGCATTTTCAAGACATTGCTTCACTTTATTCTTATCTATAGGTTCATCTTTATAAACTCTACAAGAACGCCTGTATGCGATGGCTTCAGAAACTGTTTTTTCCATATACTATTTTTGATAAACATAGATTAAGAATATAATTAAATAAAAAGCCCTACTTCACTTTTAGTAATTCAAAAGCTTTGTAGGGCAAAAGTGGAGTCGCCGAGAATCGAACTCGGGTCCAAACAAGCTACCAAAGAGCTTTCTACACGTGTAGTTTTTTCATAGTTTTAGATAATACGCTGATTAAAAACACTCTACGTATTACTTAGCTTTTTTAGTTTCAAAAATGTACCAAAGCATTACATTTTCTAGGTTTACTTTTACGATGCCTCAAAGTAGAACGCCGTTAACCAAGGCTTTCAAGAGACATTTAGCTTCCCTACCTAGTAGGACAAGGCTAATCTTACTATAATTCAGATTATGCAGCTAAAGCGTAGTTATTCTCGCCGTTTAAATTTTGATATAGCTTTTTACGCGTTTCAATGTCGTTACGCGACGTGCTTACAATTCAATACAACTCGCTGTCAAAACCAGTCGACCCCAAATTTTAAATAAACATTATTCAAAATGGATTGCGAAGTTACAAAAAAACTTGCGCAACCGCTTAAATCCTTTTATTTTCGTGCAAAATTTATACCAAGTTCATACTATGAAATTTGCTTTAATAAAAGAACGTAAAAATCCACCAGATCATCGCGTTGTATTATCTCCGCAAGCATGTCAAAAAATCACAAAGAATTTCCCTAAAGCTAAAATAGTAGTGGAGTCAAGTGATATTCGTGTGTTTAAAGATGAAGAATACTCAAACTTAGGATTCAAAGTAACAAACAATGTTTCAGACGCTGATGTTTTCCTTGGTGTGAAGGAAGTGCCTATTGGAGCACTAATTCCGAATAAAAAATATTTCTTTTTTTCTCATACTATAAAAAAGCAACCTTATAATAGAAATTTATTAAAAGCTTTGTTAGAAAAAAACATCACGTTTTATGACCATGAAACAATTGTTAATTCAGATAATTTTAGACTTATAGGATTTGGATATTATGCAGGAGTTGTTGGTGCTTATAATGGTTTAA
>CAYQME010000012.1:0-8446 GCA_964418645.1 uncultured Flavobacteriaceae bacterium | reverse complement strand
AGACTTATAGGATTTGGATATTATGCAGGAGTTGTTGGTGCTTATAATGGTTTAAGAGCCTATGGTTTAAAATTTGGAGATTTTAACTTGCCTAAGGCAGGAACTTTTAAAGACAGAATAGAACTTGAAGCCTATTTAGATATTATTAAACTTCCAAATATTAAAATTGTACTTACAGGAAAAGGTAGAGTTGGTAATGGAGCTAAAGAAATTTTAGACCATTTAAAAATTAAAGAAGTATCGGTTGATGACTATTTAAATAAAACGTATAATGAAGCCGTTTATGTACAAATTGATGTGTTAGATTATAACAAGCGCAGAGATGAAAAGCTATTAGATATTTATGACTTTTTTAATAATGCACAAGATTATGAATCTACATTTATACGCTTTGCTAAAGTGAGTGATTTGTATATCGCAGGGCATTTTTTTGGAGATGGGGCACCTTATTTGTTTACACGTAAAGATGCGAAATCTGAAGATTTTAATATTAAAGTAGTTGCTGATATTAGTTGTGATGTAGATGGTCCAGTTGCATCAACAATACGTTCATCAACTATAGAAAATCCTATTTATGGATATAATCCTAAAACTGAAAGCGAAGTAGATTATATGGATAAAAAAGCCATTGGAGTTATGGCTGTAGATAATTTACCTTGTGAATTACCAGATAACGCTAGCAGAGGATTTGGGACAATGTTTTACGATAGTGTAATTTCGGCCTTTTTTAATAATGATAAAGGTGGTATACTCACGAGAGCTAAAATGACTGAAAATGGGAAGCTTACTCCTAGATTTGAATATTTACAAGATTATGTTGATGGAAAAGAGTAGTTAGAGTTTTTAAAATTTATTAGTTATTTTTAGGCTTATAAATTTTAAAGATGCAAAATAACTACGTTAGTATAGATACATTAAAATTCTTATTATATAATGTACACCAAACCGAAGACTTATTAAGCAAAGAGCGTTTTAGCGATTACGATAAAACTTCTATCGATATTTTTATTGATTCGGTTAAGACCTTTTCTGATACTGCCTTATACCCATTTATAAAAGACATGGACGAAAAGCCATCCTATTTTAAAGATGGTAAAATTAATGTGCATCCACAATTTGAAAATATCATAAAACAAGGTGGCGACATAGGCTTGGTTGGTTTAGGTTTTGATTATGATGATGGTGGCATGCAATTACCGTCATCCATTTTTCATGCTGCCTATTTTATTATGGAAGCTGCTAATAATCATGTGCCAGGATATTTTGGACTAACGGCAGGTTCGGCTAACTTAATTTTATCTTTTGGCAGTCAAAAACTTAAGGATATTTATGTACCTAATATGCTGGATTTAACTTGGGGCGGAACCATGTGTTTAACCGAGCCACAAGCAGGAAGTTCGCTTTCAGATGTTAAAACTACTGCAACTCCAACAGATGAAGATTACCATTTAATTAAAGGGCAAAAAATATTTATTTCGGCTGGAGATCATCAATTTTCAAGCAATTTCGTGCATTTAGTATTGGCACGAATTGATGGAGCGCCTTCTGGAATAAAAGGCGTGTCCTTGTTTGTTGTTCCTAAAAAACGCCCAGATGAAAATGGTGAGTTGGTGCATAATAGTGCTGATATTGTTGGAGAGTTTGAAAAAATGGGGCAAAAAGGCTATTGTACAACACATATTGTTTTTGGTGATAATAATGATTGTAGAGGTTGGCTCGTTGGTGAACCTAACAAAGGGTTGTCATATATGTTTCAAATGATGAACGAAGCTCGTATAGCAACTGGACGTATGGGAGCTGCTATTGCTACAGCGGCCTATTATTCATCTTTAAAGTATGCAAACGAGCGTCCTCAAGGGCGAAAGCTAAATAGTTCTGGGCAAAAAAATGCTGATGAAGAGCAAACGCTAATCATCAATCATCCAGACATCAAGCGAATGTTATTAACTCAAAAAGCCATAGTTGAAGGCTCCATGAGTTTAATTTTTCAAACCTCTAATTATTTCGATAAAGAAATAACAAGTACTTCCAATGAAGAGAAAGAAAAGTATAATTTATTGTTAGAATTATTAACACCAATTGCAAAGACCTATCCTGCCGAAAAAGGTATTGAATCTACTAGTAATGCAGTTCAAATATTAGGAGGCTACGGGTTCTGTTTCGATTTTATGCCTCAACAATACTATCGAGATATTCGTATTATTGCTTTGTATGAGGGGACAACTGGCATACAATCTTTAGATTTATTAGGTAGAAAAGTAACGGCTAAAAATGGAAAAGCTCTGAAGTTATTAGCTGAAGAAATCCAGAAAACAATTAAAGAAGCTAATAATTATGACCAACTAAAACCTTATGCTAATACAATGTTAGAAAATTTAGGCCTGGTACAGAAGGTATTAGGCACTTTAATGCCTCACGCTTTAAAAGGTAATTACGAACGTTTCCTTGCTGATGCTACTGTGTTTATGGATTTTTTAGGAACGATTATAGTAGGATGGCAGTGGTTAAAAACAGCAAATGCGGCACAAGAAGTTTTAGAAAATAATGGAGGCAACCAAGCGAATGAATTTTATGAAAGTAAAATTCATACCATGAAATATTTCTTTACGTACGAGTTAATAAAAACAAAAGGACTGTCAAAAACCTTGATGAATAGTGAAGAACTCACTATTTCTGTGTCAAAAGACATTTTTAATTAACTTGTAAACTCTTTAATATATAACCAATATTATGCAACAATTCACTTCACCACTTGATGCTTTTCTACATTGGGAAAAGACAGCACCAAACAAAGAATATTTAAGACAATATGTAAATGGCGGACTCGAAATTTATACATTTAAAAAAGCAGGTGATGAAGCCAGACGTATTGCTAATGTATTCAAAGAATTTGGTTTGCCTGCAAAGAGTAAAATAGCAATAATGTCTTCTAATTGTGCGCATTGGGTTATGGCAGATTTGGCGATAATGATGTCTGGTAATACATCTGTACCAATTTACCCGACTTTAGGAGCGGAAACTATTGAATATATTTTAGACCATAGTGAAGCTAAAGCAATTATTGTAGGTAAATTACTTGATTTTGAATCTCAAAAACCGGCTATTAAAAACATACCAATAATAAGTGTCGAAATGTATGGTATTAAGGAAGAGCATACCTGGGAAAATTTGATTACACAAAATGAACCTTTAAATCAAACCCCAGAGCTAGATACAGAGCAATTATTTACAATAATTTATACATCTGGAACAACAGGTAACCCTAAAGGAGTTGTGCAAACTGTAGAGTCTGTTACAAATGCGGCTAACACTGCACTAAAAATGATTGAATTAAATCAACATCCTAAACTTTTCTCTTTTTTGCCATTGGCTCACATCGCAGAAAGAGCTATAATTGAATTTGGAGGATTGTTTAGAGGAGGTTCAATGACTTTTGCCGAATCGTTAGACACTTTTGCAAGTAATTTAGAAGCCACGCAACCAGATGTGTTTTTTGCTGTACCTAGAATCTGGACAAAATTTAAGGAGAAAATATTAATGGGATTGCCTCAAAAAAAGTTAAACAAATTATTAAAACTTCCTATTATTGGAAGTATGGTTAAGAAAAAAATTAAAAAGAAATTAGGTCTTATAAATGCTAAATATATCGTTTCAGGAGCTGCTCCAATTGCTGTTAGTCTTTTGGAATGGTATAGAAAATTGGGAATAACCATTTTGCAAGGTTATGGCATGACCGAAGATTGTGCTATGTCTCACATTAATTTACCCAATGCAAATAAATTTGGAACTGTTGGGAAACCTGCATTTGGTGTGAAAGCGAAATTGTCTCCAATTGGCGAGATTTGTATTATAAGTGATTGCTTAATGAAAGGCTATTACAAAAATCCCGAAGCAACTGTAGAATCATTTGATGACGAAGGCTACTTAAAAACTGGCGATGTCGGCGAATATGATCACGATGGTTATTTAACTATAACAGGACGTGCTAAAGACCAGTTTAAAACCGATAAAGGGAAATATGTTTTCCCTGCTCCAATTGAGTTAGAATTGTCTAAAAATTCTAACATCGATCAAATTTGCATCGTTGGTATGGGAATTCCACAACCAATTTTATTAATTGTTTTATCTGAAGAAGGGCATAAAAAAAGTAAGGTTGGGTTAAGCGAAAATTTAATTGAAATGATTAAAAATATAAATCCAACACTCGAAAAACACGAGAGAATTGAAAAAGCGGTGATTATGAGTGAAGAGTGGACTGTTGAAAATGGTTTGATGACTCCAACACTCAAATTAAAACGTAGCCAAGTAGAGAAAATACATATGCCAATGTATAAATCTTGGTTTGATGCTGATAATAAAGTAATTTTTGAATAGAATGAAGGCTGTTTTATGTAAATCTTTTGGATCAATAGATAATCTAACAATTGAAGAAATTCCAGATTTAGTACCTGAGAAAGATGAAGTAATAATTAGTGTTAAAGCCTGTGGATTAAACTTTCCTGATACGTTAATAGTACAAGGTAAATATCAATTTAAACCAGAATTTCCGTTTTCGCCAGGAGGAGAAATTTCAGGAGTAATAAAACAAATAGGTAAAGATGTAAAATACTTTAAAGTTGGAGATAAAGTAATGTACGGAAGTGTTTTTGGAGGGTTTGCCCAAGAAGTAAAAGCCAAAGCAAAAGATGTGTTTAAAATGCCACCAACAATGGATTTTACAACAGCTGCTTCATCAATGTTAACTTACGGAACTTCGTATCATGCGCTTGTAAATAGAGCAAGTTTACAAGAAGGAGAAACGCTTTTAGTTTTAGGTGCGGCAGGTGGAGTTGGTACAGCGGCCATACAAATTGCTAAAGCACTTGGAGCAACAGTTATTGCAGCTGCATCAACGATCGAAAAATTAGAATTCTGTAAACAAAATGGTGCAGACTTTATTATTAATTATTCATCAGAAGACCTCAAAAGCAGAGTAAAAGAACTTACTAATGGAAAAGGTGCTGATGTGATTTACGATCCTGTTGGTGATAAGTTTTCGGAACCTGCATTACGTTCAATTGCATGGAAAGGCAGATATTTAGTGGTAGGTTTTGCAGCAGGAGAAATTCCTAAGATTCCTTTAAATCTAGTATTGTTAAAAGGATGCCAAGTAATGGGCGTATTTTGGGGTGCTTTTTTTAAAAATGAACCACAGCAAAATACCGAAAATCTAATAACTATAGTAAACTGGTTTGCTCAAGGAAAATTAAAGAGTAGAATTTATAAAGAATATCCTTTAGGAAAAGTAGTAGAGGCAATGCATTCAATGATTAATAAGGAAGTAAAGGGAAAAATAGTTTTGATTCCTCAAGAAGGTTAAGCTACAACAGGTTTTAATTGTTAAAATAAAAAAAGCCTATCAATTTTGATAGGCTTTCATTAAAAGATTAAGAAAAAACTAAACCACTTTTACGTTTATAGCATTCATTCCTTTTTTTCCTTCTGTTAACTCAAACTCGACTTTGTCGCCTTCGTTAATTTGGTCAATTAATCCAGACACGTGTACAAAGTACTCTGTATTTGAATCGTCTTCGGTGATGAAACCAAATCCTTTGGTTCCATTAAAAAATTTTACTGTTCCGTTCACTGTTAAAAAAATTATTAATAATGGTTAAAGATAGTATTATTAACTGTGTTTTACTAGAGATTGATTATTTTATTCTTTATTTGCACTATAATTTTTAACAATATTTGAGACATCATCAAATTTTTGCCATGTTTTAGGTCGTTTGTAATCTTGTCCAGAAATTAATATTTTGGCATTAGGATAATTGTCTTTAATATATTTCCAATTAGTATCTTTCCAATGAGATTTATCTTTTTCTAAAAGTTCAACACCTTTTAATTTTCCTGAAACTGCACGATCAATAAGTGGCCACCAAAGGCTTTCAGTTTCGCGATCCCAAAGTACAAAGCCATCTAATCCATTCCAAACATTTTGATCATAATAGGTATAACCACTTAAAGCAAAAGTCAATTCTTTGTCTCCATATTGTCTGTCGTAAATTGCACCTAAATCTGCAAGAACACAATAAACAGCCATAATGGGTTCGCCATTTAAAACATCATTTACAACTTCATGATGTGTTAAATCTTTAACGGAATAGGCTTTAACATCATTACCAGAATAAGCAAGAATAAACCTATCATCATCATTCCATAAAGAATCAGCACTTTTAATGGTTGTAAATTTTGGTTTTAATAAAGCAGGAAATGCTTCACGTCCAATGCCATAATGAAACTGTTTGTTATTTAATTCTGTATTTGAAATATCAAAATTCTGAAGACTATCTTTACCACCATACAACATTTTACGACCGTTTTCTTCAAAGAATTTTCTATTTTTATAAGCAAGAGGACGTTGAGGTTTTTTAATTGAGTCTTCTTTAGTTGTTTCGATATTTAGTTGTTTTTCAGAAGGTTTTGAGTCTTTATTTTTACAAGCTAAAACTGATAATAAAAAAATTGTTATAAAAAAAGATTTCATTGTGCTTTAGATTTTTAAAAGTTATTCTTCTTCTGAATTATTATCAGTATTTAAATGGTTTTTATGTTCTTTTTTCATTTTAATATAACCTGTAACAAGCCGTACCCCTAATCTTGCAAATAGGATTATGGCAATGACCATTACAATATCAAATCCGTTCATAGGTTAAAGATAAGGTTATTTTTTGAAGATTTTTTTCTTTCGATAATCCTAAAAAATAAGGTGGCTCTTTTAAAATCCACCTTATTATATATTTTTATTTTATTTAAAACTATTCGGCAGCAGCAGAAGCACTATTTAATTTATTTAAAGCCAGTGTAAAAAATATTGGAATGGCTGTAAACGTATAGAACACATAATCATTTCCTGGTAAATCTGAACCTGGAGAAATAGTGTTAATAGTAAAATAAACTAATATTGGAAGCAATCCTATGACCGTCCCAATTAACATCATACTTAATCCTTTTTCGCTTCTATCTGTAGCACTTGCGTTCATATATTTACGAATAAGTGTCACCACTGCAATTAAGAAATAAACTATTATAAAAGCACCAAATAATAATCGCATAACCATATTTAAGGTTCCAGAACTATCCATTTGTGTTAATTGCAAAATAATAACTATTGCTAAAATTACTAGCATAGGAGCATAGATTAGCTTATAATTTTTACTGCTTAAAAATGAGCTTTCAGGAGTATATCTAAGCATGTAAATAGCTAATGCTGTAAATGAAAATAAGACGATAGCTGTCGAAATAATTCCAATAATGCTTCCAAGAAAGACTGAACTTATATAAGGACCATTCATAAATAAAAACCCAAAACAGAGTGAAAATACAGCAAATGAATGGCTAAGCGCAGATTTATGTTTATGATTGGCATATAAGCCTAAAACAATAAACAACAAGCCAATTATAAACCCAATCATATTATTGGTTTTATTCTTATCTGGACTTGCAGCAAAAGTAAGCTGTAAAGTTTGCTCTGTTCCATTTCTATCAATAACAATAGCTCTAGATTCTCCTATTTTAGCGCGCTCTCTTTTATTAAGTGCTTTAGTGTCTGTTACAGCTATGCCACCAGTGCTTTTAATTACATCGCCTTCTAGTAATCCTGCGGCTTCGGCAGGACTTCCTACTTCAACATTATTTACAGACCAATTGTCGTCAGTTCCATAGCCTGAATAAGTGTAGTTTTTGGCATCCATTAAACCCAAGATGCCCCAAATAATAAAAAGTATACCTACTAATAATAACGTAGAATTATAATTACTTGAATGATTTGTCATAATTTTTTAGTTTAGTTAGGATAGTAAGTTACTTAATTTATTTTAATTGTTTAAAATAATGACATCTCTAATTCACACGTTATCAAATAAAAACAAGAAAATTAATAGTAAATAACACTAATTTTTATTTAAATCATCTTGTATTAATTGGTTCAATTTTTGAAGATGTGCTGTCAATTCTATATGACTATTTTTAATAAAAATATTGTTCATAATGGAGAGCTTTATGCCATTAATGAAGGTTTTATTCTCTAGTAACCTTTGGTACTGAGGAATGATCTCTTTAACTGAGATTTGGGAAGGTTTTTTTAGTATTATTTTACTTTTTACGGAGGATTGTTCAAGGTCCATTACATTTAACATATCACCATTAAAAATTGAAACATCATAAAGATACTTCTCAAATTCATTGCGCATATGGTGTTCAGCATTTGCAATTATTACATATTTTTTATCTAGCTCCATGAGGTAGTCTTTTATGGAATCGTTTTTTATATAATTAAGATTTCCTGAGCTAATGAGTTCCTTATAGGTGTTGTTTGTGGGTATAAAGGTGGTCCACCAAAAAATGGTTTGTATCTTACCTTCAAACTCAAAAATATCCTGAGCAGTTTCAAGCTTTTTAAACTCAA
>CAYQME010000011.1:0-57040 GCA_964418645.1 uncultured Flavobacteriaceae bacterium | reverse complement strand
AATTAACCAGTGATGGCGTACATCCAAATATAGCAGGGTATTTAATTATGGAACCACTTTTAGAAAATGCAATAGATTTAATTCAAAACTAAAATGTTTTATATGGCAGTTTATTTAATAATGTAATAAAATTGTAGATTAAAGGAGACAATCCAATAATTGTAGTTATTAACATGCCAGCGTTACAAAGATCATCTCTCAAACCAATTATTTATTAGTATTCGATAAAATCCTTTTAATTTTTTCCTACATTTAACAATCTTAAACTGAAACTTTACTACGTTAATTTATGAGGCCTTACATTTTAGCCGAGTCGAATTGGGAAAGCCTAAAAAATGCACATATTGAATTAGCCATATTGCCTTGGGGAGCTACCGAAGCTCATAACTATCATCTACCATATGCAACCGATGTTATTGAATCCGATTTAATCTCGGCAGAAGCGGCAAGAATAGCTTGGGAAAAAGGAGCAAAAGTTATTGTTTTACCAACAATTCCCTTTGGTGTTAATACCGGTCAATCTGATATTTTTCTTGATATTAATCTAAACCCTAGCACTCAATTTTCAATCATTAATGATGTTGTTGAAGTATTAAATCGGCAAGGGATTCACAAATTATTGATTTTTAATGGTCATGGTGGTAACGATTTTAAGCCTATTATAAGAGAATTAGGATTGAAATTTCCTGATATGTTTATATGTTCTTCAAACTGGTTTCAAGCTTTAGATAAGGATAAATACTTTGAAAATCCCGGAGATCATGCCGATGAAATGGAAACCAGCTTAATGTTATTTTTTAAACCTGAACTGGTTTTACCAATAGAAAAATGGGGAGAAGGAAAAGAAAAAAAGAATAAAATTGAATCTTTTAATGAGGATTGGCTTTGGGCAGAACGCAAATGGTCGAAAGTTAGCGAAGATACAGGAATAGGTAATCCACGATTAGCATCAAAGGAAAAAGGAGAAAAATTCTTTAAAGCGGTAACTAAAAAGATTGCTAATGCACTTTACGATTTAAGTAAAGCGAATATTGATGACTTATACGAATAAATAATAAAACTAAAAATAATTAACTTTAACGTATCTAAATACACTTTCTATGTCAACTATAGCTAAACGATTTACTGCACTCGATGTTTTTCGCGGTATGACCATTATTTTTATGATTATCGTTAATACACCAGGTAATTACGATACCACCTACGCCCCTTTATTACATGCCAAATGGTTTGGATTTACACCAACAGACTTAGTTTTTCCTTCTTTTTTATTTGCCATTGGTAATGCCATGAGTTTTGTGATGCGAAAATGGGAGAGTATGAAACAATCTCAAGTACTCATTAAAATTTTTAAACGCTCTATTATAATTTTTCTGTTAGGTTTTTTAATGTATTGGTTTCCTTTTGTTAAGGTAGATGCCATGAATAATATCTCATCTTTCCCCTTTGGTGAAACTAGAATTTTAGGCGTGTTACAACGTATCGCACTATGTTACTTTGCAGCGTCTTTAATAATATGGTATTTAAAACCTAAAATGATTTGGATAATCAGTCTGGTTTTGCTCTTTGGATATTGGATATTGTTATATGTTTTTGGTGATGCCGGTCGGGAATTGACCATGACCGGAAATGCCGGTTTTAAATTAGACCTTTGGTTAATGGGCGAAAATCATTTATATCACGGTGAAGGCATTGCTTTCGACCCGGAAGGATGGTTGAGTACCGTACCAGCTATTGTTAACATTTTTGGAGGATATTTTGCAGGAGTTTGGATACAGAAAAAAGGAAGTTCTTACGAGGGCATTACAAAATTGTTGTTGGCTGGAGTAGCCTTGACTAGTATTGGTTATTTATGGGATATGAGTTTTCCGGTAAGTAAAAAACTTTGGACAAGTAGTTTTGTGATGCTTACTATTGGGCTAGATTGTATTATAATAGGCAGTTTAATGTATATTATTGAATTTTATAAAAACGAACGATGGACTAATTTCTTCGAAATTGTTGGTAAAAATCCATTGTTTATCTATCTGTTAAGTGAGATTCTGGTCATAATATTGTTTACGATACATCTGGCTGGCGGCATAACACTTTATGAGTGGATTTATCAACATATTTTTGTCTATGCTGGAGCCTATTTTGGATCATTTTTATTTGCTGTTACCTTTAGTCTGTTTTGCTGGAGTGTTGGTTGGTGGATGGATAAAAAGAAAATTTATATTCGAGTTTAACTTTTATTGAAAAAATGAGCTATCTAAAAAATTCTTTTTGAACGTCATTGTTAGGAATTTTAATTCCGAAGTAATCTGTTAATCAATAACTTAAATTTAACAGATTGCTTCATCCCGATAGCTATGGGGATATTCACATCGCCTATTTTTTAGACACACTTTTATTTAAAGTTTTCTAATCTTAATATTTTTAAACCATATGGGGCTTGAATGATCTTGAAGTCCTATATAACCTGTTTTAAACTTTCCATAGTCCGGGCTATTTTTCCATTTGTCGGAATTCTTTTTTTCGTACCAGTCTTTAGACCATGGCACAAAAGACAACACCTTTTTGCCATTAAGCCAATGCTCTACTCTTTCTGGAGTGAAAATAATTCGGGTTGTATTCCACTCTCCTATCGGGTTTAGTATTTTATCGGGATTTGCAGGATGCATCGCATAATCGGAACCTGTCTTTTGCAAAGGCTTTAGTTCAGCAGGGTTTTCGGTATAGCCAAGACTAGTATTATATTCGGTAAGGTCATGAATATTTTCATAATTAACATCGTCAATCAACTGGTATTCCGGAGCAACCTCGTATGGCGCTTTATAGCCTTCTTTAAGATGATAAAAAATACCACTATTACCACCTTCAGGAAGTTTCCATTCTATATAAAGTTCAAAATTTTCAAATTCTTCAAGTCCATAAATAATATCCTTTCCTCCAGTATAGTCTTGCTCTAATCCCAACTCTGTATCAAAAGTCAATGCACCATCTTTGGCAATCCAACCTGGAGGCAATGAATCTCCGTTATAAGCTCTCCATCCTTCTGTACTAGAGCCATCAAAAAGATATATCCATCCCGATTCAGAATCTTTCAGTGCTTTGTTTTCTGAAGGTTCTTTTTTCGATTTGCTTTGGCAAGCCATTAAAGTAATCAGAACTCCTAATATAAAAAAATATGTTGTTTTTTTCATGTGTATAAGTTTAAATAACTTTCATTTGAACAGGATCCCAATGCATAAATTTATTATTAAAATAGCTGTCATTACATAGCAGCGCCGGAGCTGCAGCCCGAAATCCGAAAACAGGATCTTCTACCACAGTGCCATTATTTCTTATCGCATTAATAAATTTACCATGATGATCGTAATGGGCACCTTTATAGCCATTTTCTGCTTTATAAACGACTTCATTCGGTGGAAGTATTTTCTTTCTATCGGAACTTATTATTCCTTTTTCTTTCATTTTTTCTAATTCAAAAGGATCATCTGTAGAAATATCATTAGTTCTTAAAACGACTTCTTTCCATTTTACGTCCATCGAACCTTTACTACCTACAATGCGTAAATATGTCGTACCACTCGTACCGTCAACAAAATTGCAACGTAGAGATAAATTGAAACCCGGATGTTCTGGAGCATCAGGATAATTAAAAGACCCGAGTAATACATCGGGAACTTCTCTGCCGTCTTTCCAATAACGTAATCCACCAAGTGAGGCAATTCGATCTGGACCTTTAGAATTGGTTATGAAATGTAAGCTGGAAAATAAATGGACAAATAAATCACCTGACATTCCTGTACCATAATCTAAATAATTACGCCATCTAAAAAAGCGAAGTGGATCGAAATCTCGTTGTGTTGTATTCGATATATACCGTTTCCAGTTCACCGTTTTTTCTGATGCATCATCAGGAATAAGATATTGCCAGGCACCTATAGGTGAATGTCTGGCCCAAAATCCTTCGGCATAATTAATATCGCCTATGGCTCCAGCCGCCAAAAGTTCTTTTGCTTTTTCATTGCCTAACGAGGATAATCCTTGACTACCAACCATGAATATCTTTCCTGATTTTTTCCATGCATTAATCAACTGATGGCCTTCATCGACACTATGAACCATAGGTTTTTCACAATATACATGCTTCCCTGCATTCAACGAATCAATAGAAATTTGTTTGTGCCAATGGTCTGGAGTTCCAATAATTACAACGTCTATATCTTTACGACTTAAGATGTCCTTATAATTATCGGTGGCAAATAATGTATTCCCAAATGCTTTTTTGGTTTTTTCAATTCTTCCTTTATATAAATCACAAACTGCCACAAGATTAACACCGTCGTGCCGGAGCGCTGTTTTTATATCTTCCGTACCCATTCCACCTGCACCTATGAGCGCATAATTAAGTTGTTTTTTGTCCGAAAGCTGGTGGTTGCGTTTCAATATTTGAAATGTAGAAGTAGTAGCATTCGCTGTTAATGTTGGTGCTGAAAGCATTCCTAATC
This sequence comes from uncultured Flavobacteriaceae bacterium, assembly GCA_964418645.1. Taxonomy (GTDB): domain Bacteria; phylum Bacteroidota; class Bacteroidia; order Flavobacteriales; family Flavobacteriaceae; genus JAADHG01. The sequence goes on along the minus strand of CAYQME010000011.1, from coordinate 52,544 downwards.
CTGCTAATCCAGCTTTTTTAATAAATGTTCTTCTCGTTTTATCACTCATACTTTTTAAAATTATAATTCTTCTAAATAAATATTACGCCATCTCACTTTAATGCCTCCTCCATCATGAATTTGAAGTGCAATAGACCCTTCTCCTTTTCCAATTATGTCATCAGTTAAAGTTATCATTTCTACACTATTTAACCATGTGGTGACGGTCGAATCCAAAACCTTTATTTTCATGGTATTCCATTCTCCCATTTTTAGTGCTTTATCTTTTTCAGCATCTGGTTTAATCAACCATCCTCTTCCATAAGATTCGTAAATTCCTCCAGTGAATTTTTCTGGCGGAGCTACCTCTACTTGCCATCCACTAATTTTTATGCCTTCTATAGTAGATCTAAAAAACACCCCACTATTCCCATCAGCCTCTTGCTTAAAATCCAATGTTAAAATAAAATTCTTGTAGTGTTTTTCAGTTCCTAAATAACCATAATGTGCATCCGGACCACTTTCGCAGATTAATTCGCTATTGTTTACATACCATTTTTCTGTTCCGTAAATGTGCCATCCATCAAGATTATGGCCATTAAAGAGTGAAATCTTTTGCGGTGAACACGATAACAACACCACCACAACAAAAACGGAATACACATAATAATTTTTGAAACAATCTTTTTGGAAGAGAAACATAGGCGAATACTATTTGATGCTTTTACACTATAAATATAGATAAAAATTAACAATTACTTTTGATGTATATTTTTTGTAATTTGCATAAACTTTTGGAGCTATGAATCATATCAAAATTCGTCATTTTTTTGCAGTTGTGATTTCACTTTTTAGTTTCAGTTTTTTTGCTCAAAATACACTGGCAGAAAAACTAGGTTATAGAGCAGATGCAAAGTTGTTGATTATTCATTCTGATGACCTTGGTGTTGCACATTCAGAAAATTTTGGAAGTATTTTAGCTATGAAATCAGGCATGGTAACTTCAGGAAGTATCATGATGCCATGCCCATGGGTTGCAGAAATTGCCACTTATGCAAGAAACAATCCTCAAATAGATTTTGGCTTGCATCTTACCTTAACATGCGAATGGGAAACAATGAAATGGAAATCGGTTGCACCAATTAACAAAGTTAAAAGTTTAGTGAATGACCATGGGTTTTTCTACGCAAACTGTGAAGATTTTGTAAAAAATGCAACCATAGAAGAAGTAGAAATCGAACTCAAAGCTCAAATAGAACAAGCTTTTAAAATGGGTATTAAACCAACGCATATTGATACTCACATGGGTTGTTTAGCTTATTCTGAAGAGCTTGTTAATCTTTACCTGAAACTGGGTCACGAATATAAAATACCCGCCATGATTGATATGGTAATGCTTCAACCTGCATCACAAAAAACAAAAGATTTGATTGATGATAAAAGCGTGGTTATAGAAAAAATAATTACAGCTGATCCTTCAGATTTTGAATCAGGAATGACCAACTATTATAAAAAGGTGTTGACAAATCTTACTGCTGGAGTTCAAATTCTACTCATACACACGGCATTTAATGATGCCGAAATGCAAGCCCTTACTATAAATCATCCTAATTGGGGAGCAAAATGGCGTCAAGATGATTTTGAGTTTTTTACAAGTGAAATATGTAAAAATATTATAAAAGAAGAACATATTAAACTGGTTACTTGGAGGCAAATTCAACACGTTATCTATAATAATTAGGTCAGTTTAAATCCAACTACAATACATGAATTAACAAAAGTTACAACAACGATGATACTGTGTTGTAGAGGTTGTAGAATAAAATTTAAAACGTCATTCCGAACCTTGTTTTTACGAGGTGTGGGAATCTGTTTATTAATAGAGGAATCATAATGGTTTTCTTTTTTATTTTTTCTAATCCCATATTGTCGCAGATTGTTACCTATTTACTGTCACGGATATGTCACTTCATTAAAATACATTAGATTTATAGGTATAAATTATTTAAATAAACTCCTTTATGGTGTTAATCCGTATAGGTGATAACTTAACTATGAAGAAAATAATTAAACATTTTAGAAAAAACTGGATTAGGTATGGATTTGAAACTTTAGTAGTTACTGTTGGTATCTTGGGTGCTTTTGCGCTTGATAATTGGAATGAATCTCACAAAATTAAGGATATGGAGGCAAAGTATCTCAATAATCTAATAGTAGATCTATCTGCTAATACAGGCTATTTTGAGAATCAAATCGAATTGATGAATGATGCTATCAAAAAACAAAATACGTTTATTTTAATGTCTTATGAAAAGCAAAGAACAGTAGAGGATTTTTTTAAGCTATTTTCTTTTTATAATTTGGATACTGAACATCTTACAATTCAAAACCCAACATATACCGATTTAATAAATGCGGGCCATTTGAATATTTTTTCAAATGAACGAGTGAAATATTCCATAATGGCATATTACAAATTATATGAAGAATATTCTATAAATATTAAGGAATACAATCTGGTATCAACTGAATATATGATTGAAGCCGATCACGTTGCACCAAGTGCTATAAAATATATGAACCTCTCCAAATATTATACTCGAGACATGTATTTTGAAGGAGAATTAGAATATATGAATAACCCTTTATCGAAAGAATTTCTTGCAGTTCAAGAAGTGATGTCTGTTTACCTAGATAGAAATGAAAAACATATAAATTATTATAGGACTTTAAAAGAAAGTGCCAATATTTTGATTAAAAAAATTAAAGAGGAATTGTCTGAAAAGTCATATTAGGTAAATATTAATTGACAAACAACAATAAATCGTTACCTAATTAAAAATCATTAGTTTTATAGATATTAAATAGTGAAACTAACCAACAATTTAAAAATCTATTACTAATAATTCTAATTACTCCTCTATTTGCAATTAGCCAATCAAATCAAACAGTTGACACTTTAGAGGTTAATCAGCTTGAAACCAGAGACGAATTAAAATACAAAAAACCAGCAATTAAATTGCTGGCTTAAAAATCTCTATTAATATCTTTGGCAAATTAATAAAGACAAACTTTTTGACATTCTACATCTTTATATGGATTAAATCCTTTTGGTAAATAGGCTTGCGTGTCAAAACCTAGTTCTATATCTTCTTCCAACTCTACCAATTCTATAGTTTTCCAATCTAAATCATGCAAGCCCTGTAGTGCATTAAAACCTTCTGGCAAATAAGTTTGTGTATCAAAACCTAGCTCTATTTCTTCTTCAAGTTCTAATAATTCAATAGTATTCCAATCTAAATCGTGCATTCCTTGTAGAGCATTGAAATTCGCTGGTAAATACGTTTTAGTATCAAAATTAAGTTCTACCTCTTCTTCAATATCTATTACTTCTATTGAAACTGCATCAAGGTTTCCAACAGTAAAATTATTGGTGGGATTAAAAAGGATGTCTTCTAGTTCTAATTCCTCCAAAGTTTTATAGATAATTCTAGAATCTAGAATGGAATTATCGGGTGTTTTTTCAACTATTGTTGCTACGTTAAAAGTAAACAGTGCCGTTAATAATAAAGTTAATTGGTACATAATATTTTAGTTTTTTTGTTTCGTTTTTATATATCTATTGACGTCACAAAAATTAAAATGTTACATTCATTTGGAAATATTTAACACATCTTTCTTCTTTTTAAAAATTTTTTAAGAATATAGATTTACAATGTTAATTTTTTAAGATATTTAAGGAAGAATTATTTTAATCTTTTGGTGGTATAATTCAAAATCAATTAAATTATTGTGTCCTGCATTTTTTATTGTAGTAAGTGAAGTTCTATCATGTGGTGAAGCTTTAAATAATTTTTCTCCTGAACTAAAGGGGACGATATTATCATCTGTGCCATGAAACATATATATATTGCATTTTACATCATTAATAAACTGATGTGTCGGTAATTTATAATTCATTAAATAAGTTACAGGCATGAATGGAAATCTTGTTTTTGCAACATCTACCATACTATAATATGGTGTTTCCAATATAAGTTGTTTTGGATTATTTGTAGCGGCTACATTAGCGGCTATTGCAGTACCAAGAGATCTTCCATAAATCGTTATTTCATTTTCATTATAGCTTTGCTTCAATTCATTATAACACAATTGTGCATCCTTGTAAAGTGCTTCTTCACTTAATGTCCCTATGCTTTTACCATAAGTCCTGTAATCCATTATAAACACATCATAATTCATGTTTACAAAAAACTCAGTTATGGTTCCCCAACGAGATAAATCGCCTGCATTTCCATGAAAATATAAAATGACGCCTTTACTATTTCTGGCTTTAAAATGAACAGCATTAATAACAGCATCATCTTCGGTTTTTAAAAACAATTCTTCAAAAGGATACGAAAAGTTATATTGATACTCTTGAACTAAAACAGTAGGTCTAAATAAAATTTTTGTCTGAAAGAAATGCAGAGAAGTGGCAATCATTACATATAAAATTATTAAAAAATATAGGGCATTTTTAAACTTCCGCATTCTTAGTTTTACTTGAATGTTTTACATTAATACTAGACCCTTCTAGATTCACATCTTTGGGCACAGAATTAATGATTTCTCCTAACATTTTATGATACGATTCGAAATTGTTTAAATTTTTATGTCCACCACCAATAATAGTATAAAGACGTGTTATTTTTGGTTTAATTTGTGATAATTTTACACTGGTTTTAAAAGGAATTAATTTATCATGAGTACCATGAATAATATGAATTGGGCATTGTACATATTTTAACCACTTATATGTTGGCAAAGGGTATTTCATAATAATTGATAATGGCATAAATGGCATATAACGTGCTGTAACTTTTCTTAAACTATAATAAGGTGCATCCAAAATGAGCATTTTTGGGTTATTCATAGAAGCTAATTTTGATGCAAAACCAGAACCTAAAGAACGACCGTAAAGAATAATATTTTCTTCAGTTGTTTTCTCTTTTAGTTTATTATATACTTTTTGTAAATCTCTTTTAATAGCTTTTTGAGAACGTCGTCCTGTACTTTTTCCAAAACCTCTATAATCTATCATAAACACACTATAATCATGTCTGGTAAAATCTACTGCAAATTTTCCCCAGCCTTTTATACTTTTTGAATTTCCTTTAAGATATAATACAACGCCTTTCGGTGGGTTTTTACTTTTAAACAATAAGCCATTAATTTTTGCTCCATCTCTAGTTTCCATAAAATACTCCTTAGTATCTTGATTATCGTAATGAAACTGGAAGTCTTCTGTCAATTTTTCTGGTTTAAATAACATAAAATCTTGTAGATAATATATTATAATACTTACTACAAAATATGAAGCTGTAATAATTAAAATAATTTGTAACCAATATGGCATCATGTATTATTTTTCTACTCACAAGATATAAAACTTTTTGATAGTAAGTTAAAATCATAAATTTCATTATTACCATATCTAAATATTCCTCTTAAATAAAATGCTTAAACAATCACTTTAGTAGCATATTCTTACATCATATCGATTTTATTACCAGTCATTTATTTTTTTAGCTATTTTCAGCAACTATTAATAAAACGTCCAAATCAATGAAACGTAATTTACTTATAGTTTTAATTTCAATATACTTCGTATCATGCGTCAACGATGATGACACAATGGTATTATGTGAAATTCCTAGTGAAATTAGCACCGCTAATGTTACAAACAACAGTGCCACATTAAACTGGTCAAATGCAAACGACGTAAAAGATGTTACTATTGAATATGGTATTAGTGGTTTCCAAATCGGTACTGGTACTTTAGTTACAGCTTTGGGTAATTCAATTACAATAAATAATTTATTACCAGAAACAACTTACCAATATTATATTTTGGCAAACTGCTCGGTTGATAATGTAAGTATGCTAAGCGATGTCAATGAGTTTACTACTATCTCTAACCCTGTTGTTGTTCAGTTTTTACCACTCCTTTCTCAGTTAAACCTTTTCTCTGGTGACTTAGGAGATTTAAACATTAGCTCTAGAACTTTCAAATACGATCTTAATACAACTCTATTTACAGATTACGCTCATAAATTACGTGTCATTGCTTTACCAGATGCAGGAACTTTAGAATATACAGGAGATGGATTTCCTGTTTTTCCCGATGGTACACTAATAGCAAAAACATTTTATTATAATGTAGATGAAACTGATTTATCAGCAGGTAAGAAAATACTTGAAACACGTGTGTTAATAAGAGAAAACGATGCTTGGATTATCGGAAATTACAAGTGGAATGATACCCAAACAGATGCGGATTTTACTGAAGACGGATCTGTGGTAAAAGTAAATTGGGTAAATCCCAATGGTGGGAATATGACTGTGGATTATCAAATTCCTGCAAAAAATGATTGTACAAAATGCCATAGTAATGCTGGAAACATTACACCTATTGGTCCAAAAATAAGAACTATGAATTTTGAAATTGATGGTGTTAATCAACTTCAAAAATTTATTGATGCTGGACAGTTAACAAATGCGCCAAGCCCGAGCACCATTGGAGCCTTACCCAATTGGGAAAACACCAATTTAACTCTTGAAGAACGCTCCAGAGCCTATTTTGATATTAACTGTGCACATTGCCATTCTCCAGGTGGTTTTTGTGATGATCAATCTACTCTAGATTTAAGGTTTGAAACTGCCTTTGATGATACTAATATATTTATGAGAAGGTTTAGTATCTCTTCAAGAATAAGCACCTATAATCCTGGAACAAGTATGCCTTTTATTGGAACTACGATGGTGCATACTGAAGGTGTTGATTTATTACAGGCATTTTTAGATACTTTGTAAGAGTTAACTACAAATCAGAAACTCCTCTGGAATGAAACTTATTCATTTGCAAGACGTATTAGAACGTATTGATGCTATTTTAAATCCTAAATAAATAGATTTAAATTAATTTTAAAAAGGCTTCAAATAATTGAAGCCTTTTTTTATACAATAAAAACTAGAACTGTTAATTCATCGTTAAAAATAGATACCTGTTTAAACTTTCTAGCATTCCTTTAGTCCTAAGGTTATAATATCAAAAAACTAAAAACAAATGAAAAAATTAGTAGTCATTGCAATTGCACTTGCAAGTTTACAAGCCATTGCACAAAACCATAAAGGTGAGCAGAGAAAAGGAGAACGCAAAGAAAACATTCATAAATTTAACGGTTTTAGTCCTGAACAAATCGCCATTATACAAACCAAAAAAATGACGCTTCATCTTGATTTAACTAAAACTCAACAAGAAGAGATTCAAAAAATAAATTTAGTAAACGCAGTAGAACGAAAAACTAAAATGGAATCTCGTAAAAAAATGAGGGAAAGTGACAACACAGGTAAACCTTCTACGGAAGAACGTTTTAATTTGATGAATGAACGACTAGACAAACAAATAGCACACAAAAAGCAAATGCAAGCTATACTTTCAAAAGAACAGTTTGAAAAATTTGAAAAAGGAGCTATGCACAAGCAAATGAAACAGCGTAAACAAGGATCTAAACGGTCTTAGTAGGTTGATTGGTTAGTTTTTTTTAAAAGCATTGCTCTCTTTTAGTGATGCTTTTTTAGTTGATTAATTATAATGTTTGAGCTACTTTTTCTATAACTGCAATAGTCTCATCTAAATCTTTATAGGATAAAGCATCTGTAATAAACCATGTTTCAAAAGCACTTGGTGCAATATAAATTCCTTCATTTAATAACCCATGAAAGAATTTTTTAAACTTATCATTATTCCCTTTGACAGAAGATTCAAAGTCAACAACATCTTCCGAAGTAAAATGAACAGAAATCATTGAACCCACTCTATTTATTTTATATTCAATATTAGATGCAGCCAATACTTTAGTTATGCCTTCATGAAGATACTTTGTTTTAGCTTCTAGCCTATTAAACAACTCATGGTCTTCATTGATCGCTTTTAACATAGCTAATCCTGCAGCCATTGCTAATGGATTTCCGCTTAATGTTCCTGCTTGGTAAACAGGTCCTAATGGCGCCAAATGGTTCATAATTTCTTGTCTTGCTGCAAAGGCACCAACAGGCAAACCACCTCCAATCACTTTACCAAAGCAAACAATATCTGCTTGGATACCATATAATTCTTGAGCGCCTCCTTTTGTAAGACGAAACCCAGTCATAACCTCATCAAAAATCAAGAGGATATTGTTTGCATCACACAACTCTCTTAACGATTGTAAAAATCCGTCTTTAGGAGGAATACAGCCCATATTTCCTGCTACAGGTTCTAAAATAATACAAGCAATTTCATTAATATTCGCAGCAATCAATTGGGAAACATTTTCTATATTATTATATGTGGCCAATAAAGTGTCTTTTGCTGTCCCCTCAGTAACTCCAGGACTATTTGGGCTTCCAAAAGTAACTGCACCACTTCCTGCCTGAATTAAAAAAGAATCGCTATGTCCATGATAGCAACCTGCAAATTTTATAATTTTATTTTTTCCTGTAAACCCTCTTGCCAAGCGTACAGCACTCATACAGGCTTCCGTTCCTGAATTTACAAAACGAATTTTATCAATATTTGGAACCATAGAAACCGCTAATTCTGCAATTTGTGTTTCAATTTCAGTAGGCATCCCAAAAGAGGTTCCCTTTTTTGCTTTCTCAACTACTGCACTAACAACCGGTTCGTAAGCATGACCTAGCAACATTGGTCCCCAAGAATTAATATAATCTATAAGCCGATTATTATCTTCATCATATAAATAAGCGCCTTTGGCTTCTTTTACAAAAATTGGTGTACCTCCTACACCTTTAAACGCTCTTACTGGCGAATTAACACCTCCTGGAATAACCTGTTCTGCTGCTGCAAATAATGCACTACTTCTTTTATAAATCATTTTAATTTTTTTCTCTTGTGTTGATATTTAATACTTGGCCTATACTTATTTCAGTGCCTTGTAATCCATTAATTGATTGTAATTCTTTAACTGTAATATTATATTTCATAGAAATAGAATATAATGTATCACCTTTAACAACTGTGTATTCTATTTTCTTCTTAGTTCTTTTCTTTTTGGAATTTACTTGGTCAAATTTATAAAGTTCATAATGCTCTATTAAACTTATAAGTTTTTGAGGGTATCTTTTGTCGGTGGCATAACCTGCATGTCTTAATCCTTTTGCCCAACCCATATAATCATCTTTATCCAGTTTAAAAAGATTTGCATAGCGTTTACGTTTTGCTAAAAACTCGGAATGATCTCTAAATGAGCTACTAGAATTTTTATATTTCCGGAAGCACTCTTGTCTTTTATCATCATCATGATAAATTTTGTCACCTTTCCAATCATGGCATTTTATACCAAAATGGTTATTTGCTTTTACAGCAAGTGTTCCTCTGCCTGAACCCGATTCCAAAATGCCCTGTGCCAAGGTAATACTTGCTGGAATGCCATAAGTTTTCATCTCAGAAATGGCAATATCTTTATAAACCGAAATATATTGGATAGTACTATTTGTTTTAGATATAGTTGTTTCAGCTTTTTTATCATTCAATACTTTAGAAGATTTTTCAACTATTTCTTTGTTAGCTTCAGCTTTTTTTTGTGCAGCTCTTTTTTTAGAGCCACAACTAAATACTAAAACACTCAATATTATAATGAATACTATTTTCTTTATCATTGAATTAATGGCAATTGCTTTTGTTTTAATTTTTGATTCATTCCTGCTATGCCTTGTAAACCTCCAGAATGAATCACTAAAATTTTTGATTGCTTAGGAAAAAATCCGTCTTGAATTAATTTATAAACGCCAAACATTAGTTTTCCAGTATAAATAGGGTCTAATGGAATTCCTTGCATTTGTTTAAATTGGTTTATAAACTCAATTAATTTTACATTTATTTTAGCATAGCCTCCAAAATGAAAATCGGTTATTAATTTCCAATTACTCCGAGTTACAAATTTACTAATATTGCCGGATAAAAAATCACCTTTTAGGGCTGGAAATCCTAAAATTTGTTGATGTGGTTTTGCGCTATTAATAAGTCCCGAAATAGTGCCTCCTGTACCCACTGCACAACATATATAATCAAACTTATTATCACTATCCGATAGAATTTCTTCGCATCCTTTTACTGCTAATGTATTTGTACCGCCTTCAGGAATATAGTAAAATTCTCCAAATGCACTCTTCAGTTTTTCAACAAACTCTTCTGATGTTTTATCTCTGTATTTGCTTCGTGTTACAAACTTAAAATGCATCCCATTCATCTTTGCAAACTTCAAAGTTGCATTATCATTAACCTTATCTTGCAACTCTTCTCCTCTAATAACTCCTATGGTTTTAAAACCAAATTTTTGTCCAGCAAATGCCACTGCAGCAATATGATTTGAAAATGCACCTCCAAAAGTTAATAGCGTTGTGTAACCTAGCTTATCTGCTTCCTGCAAATTATACTTTAACTTTCTATATTTATTTCCAGATATGTGCTTATGGATTTTATCCTCACGCTTGATATAGAGTTCTGCCCTATTTTTTCGAGGTAACTTGATAGATTGATTGATACTATGGTCAAGGTTAAAAATCATTGGCACGAAGATACTTTAAAAATTGCCAGGTTTTTCTTCTATCCAAATACTCTAAATTGTCTTCATTGATATAGGCTTCACGTTCAAATGAAATATTTCTATACGCTGCTTTCCACCGCCTGTACTGTAGTAATCTAATCAAAAACTCAAACCCATAAAACATATAAAATGGAATAACTAACAACTCTATTTGTTGTTTCAAATGAATATATTCATGATTTATAAGTACTTCATCAGTCTTTAATTTATGATACTTTAAGAATACAAAAGGATAAACTGTAACTCCAGTATATCCCTTAGGAACTAAATACTTTGAGATTAAAATCATAGATAATAGCGCTAAAAAATCAATGTCATAAAATTAGATATAATTTTATTTAGATTCCCGCTTTCGCGAGAATGACAATTTTTTGAAACCTTGATGTAAACATCAAGGAATATTTTCTCCAATTTACATTATCTTTGTGACATATGAAGGAGTTTGTCTCAATTGAAGAAGGCGATTATTATTTAACACCCGAAGGATATCGCTGTTTTACCGAACAATACCACTTAAAAAGAGGCTATTGCTGTGAGAGTAATTGCAGACATTGTCCTTATGGATTTAATCAAAAAAGAATTTAAAAAAGCACAATTTAATAATGACTTTTAAAAAGCACATATTAGAAGGAATTCCAGATATATTACCACAACTAAAACCATACAATGTATCTATTAATCATGCTCCAAAGCGAAAAAACATACTTTCTACTGAAGAAAAAAAATTAGCTCTTAAAAACGCTCTACGCTATTTTGATGCTAAACATCATGCAGAATTAATTGAAGAGTTTAATCAAGAATTAAGCACCTACGGGCGTATTTATATGTATCGTTTACGTCCTGATTACAAGATGTACGCTCGCCCGATTGAAGAGTATCCTGCACAATCTAAACAAGCTGCTGCTATAATGCTAATGATTCAGAATAATTTAGACTATGCCGTTGCACAACATCCTCATGAATTAATTACTTACGGTGGAAATGGAGCTGTTTTCCAGAATTGGGCACAGTATAGATTAACTATGAAATATCTTGCTGAAATGAATGACGAGCAAACGCTTGTGATGTATTCTGGTCATCCAATGGGCTTATTTCCATCTCATAAAGAAGCGCCAAGAGTTGTTGTGACCAATGGCATGATGATTCCTAATTATTCAAAACAAGATGATTGGGAAAAGTTCAATGCCTTAGGTGTTACTCAATATGGTCAAATGACTGCAGGAAGCTATATGTATATTGGTCCACAAGGTATTGTTCATGGTACAACCATTACCGTATTAAATGCATTTCGGAAAATTAACAAATCTCCTAAAGGCAATCTTTTTGTAACTTCAGGATTAGGAGGAATGTCTGGTGCGCAACCTAAAGCTGGAAATATTGCAGGTTGTATTACAGTTTGTGCCGAAGTGAATGAAAAAGCAGTACATACACGTCACTCTCAAGGTTGGGTTGACGAAGTTTTTTCTAATTTAAATCAATTAGTAGCTCGTGTAAAACAAGCAAAGTATAACCAAGAAACAATCTCAATAGCTTACCATGGTAATATTGTTGATGTTTGGGAACAATTTGACAAAGACAACATACATATTGATTTAGGAAGTGACCAAACATCACTTCACAATCCTTGGGCTGGAGGATATTATCCTGTAGATCTATCTTTTGAAGATGCCAATGATATGATGGCAAAACATCCTGAACTATTTAAAAACAAAGTAAAAGAGACCTTACGTCGTCAGACAGAAGCCATTAATAAGCATACTGCAAAAGGCACATACTTTTTCGATTATGGGAATGCCTTTTTACTAGAAGCTTCACGTGCTGGAGCTGATATTATGGCCGAAAATGGTATTGATTTTAAGTATCCTAGTTATGTACAAGACATCATGGGACCAATGTGCTTTGATTATGGATTTGGTCCATTTCGATGGGTATGTACATCTGGAAAACCTAAAGATTTAGCAAAAACTGATGTCATTGCTTGTCAAGTTTTAGAAGACATTAAAAGCAATTCTCCTGAGGAAATTCAGCAACAAATGGCTGATAACATTCAGTGGATAAAAGGTGCTCAAAAAAACAAACTAGTCGTTGGTTCTCAAGCCAGAATATTATATGCTGATGCAGAAGGAAGAATGAAAATTGCAACTGCATTTAATGACGCTATAGCTAAAGGAGACATTGGATATATCGTTTTAGGGAGAGACCACCATGATGTTTCTGGAACCGATTCGCCATACAGAGAAACCAGCAATATTTATGATGGTTCTAGTTTTACAGCAGACATGGCAATACAAAATGTAATCGGTGATAGCTTTAGAGGAGCCACATGGGTAAGCATACACAATGGTGGTGGCGTAGGTTGGGGTGAAGTCATAAATGGTGGATTTGGTATGGTTCTTGATGGTAGTAAAGATGCCGAAAGGCGATTAAAATCAATGTTATTTTGGGATGTAAACAATGGTATTTCAAGACGTAGTTGGGCAAGAAACAAAGAAGCTCTTTTTGCAATAAATCGAGCTATGGAAGTTGAACCAAACCTTAGAGTTACTTTACCAAATACTGTTGATGATAATTTATTGAATTTGTTTTAACCATAAATATTTTACTATGAAAAAGTTAATTAAAACATTACCATTTGTATTGCTTCTTTTGGTAGTTACATCATGTGTATCTGTTCGAGTAGCCTCAGATTATGATAAAAATGCAAACTTTAATAATTACAAAACCTTTGCGTTTTTTAGAACAGGAATAGATAAAGCTGAAATAAGTGATTTAGACAAACGAAGAATCCTTCATGCTATAGAAGTAGAATTATTAGCTAAAGGTTTTACTAAATCTGAAAATCCAGATCTTTTGATAAGTATTTTTACAAAATCTAGAGAGAAAATTAATATCTATAATAATGGTTATGGTCCTTACGGCTATGGCTACGGTTGGGGTTGGAGTCCTTATTATTGGGGACATAATTACTATGGCAATAATGTTACCACATCAACTGAAGGCACGTTGTATATAGACTTAATTGATGCTAAAAAAAAAGAATTGGTTTGGCAAGGTATGGGTACTGGCTACTTAACAAAGAACATGGATAAAAAAATAGAACGCATTAAAGAATTTGTTGCAAAAATTATGGAGAAATATCCTCCAGGTGCTCAACAATAAAATTTAAAAACTAATCCAATAAAAAAGGCTGCAAAAGATTTAAAACTTTTGCAGCCTTTTTTTTTATCATTTATTTAGTAAATGTATTAATCTTTAATGGTAGCAGCCACTTTAGTTTTTACTCCATAAGACATTTTTAGGTCATTAAGCACATTAAGTGCTTCTTCCATATACACATCTTTACTCAAGTTTTCATGCCAGCGATTACGCTTTATTTTTAATGTAGAATCTTGATCCATTAAGGCCATTTCGTATGGTAATGATTTAAATGTTAGATTTGTTTTATAATCGGCAAGCTTATCGAATCGCTTTGCTTCTTCTTCATTAATATCAAGCTTTGCCTTATATTCATTATAGTTTAAAGAAAACTCCTTTCTGTCTCTGATTTTCTTTATCCAATGTGCATTTTCATCAATTAATTTAAGCTGCTCACTGTTCTGCATACGTTGATTACTCTTTTTTATAGTCGCGTCATAATCAAAATAACTATCCCAAAGTGAATATGTAGCAGCTTCAATTTTATCCCAAGGCAATGGATTGTCTTGATCCTTTTCGCCAATATCAATGTAACTGTAACGATCTGGGACAACCACATCACTTTTTACTCCTTCAAGCTGTGTTGAACCGCCATTAATTCTATAGAATTTTTGCGTGGTAAATTTGAGTGCTCCCATATCTCCATTAGTATTTTTTCTCACTATTCGGTTTAAATCTAATACATTTTGAACCGTTCCTTTGCCATAAGTTTGCTTACTACCAATTACAATAGCTCTTTTATAATCTTGCATTGCAGCAGCTAAAATTTCGGAAGCTGACGCTGATAATTCGTTAACCAATATAACTAAAGGGCCGTCCCAAACTATAGAGCGATCTTTATCGCTTAAAACCTCTCTTGGCTCTCCCGTTGTTCGTACTTGTACTACTGGACCATCTTTTATAAATAAACCAGCCATATCAACTACTGTTTTTAAAGAACCTCCACCATTGTTTCGCAAATCAATGACAAGGCCTTCCATACCTTCAGCCTTTAAACGTATAATCTCTTTTTTAATATCACTTGCAGCATTACGCTTATTATAATCTTGAAAATTTACATAAAATTTAGGTAAATTGATAACCCCAAAAGTTTTGCCATTTTTAATAACCGTTGATGATTTTGCATAAGTTTCTTCAAGTTCAATTTCGTCTCGCGGAATTGACAAATCCTCAATGGTACCATCGACTCTTTTAAGGGTTAAAATAACATTAGTACCTTTTGGTCCTTTTATAAATTTAACAGCATCATCTAAACGCATACCAACCACATTTACAGCCTCTTCTTCATCTTCCTGTCGTACTTTTAAAATAATATCTCCGACTTCTAATTTATTCTGTCTCCAAGCTGAACCTCCAGAAATAATTTCGTTTACAATGATGTTATCCATCTTCTTTTGGAGCCTAGCTCCAATTCCTTCATATTTTCCCGACATGGCCACATCAAAACGGTCTTTCTCTTCAGGAGCAAAATAAAAAGTATGTGGATCATATTCTTCTACAATAGCATTTACATAAACCGTAAACCAATCTTTTCGTTGTCTGTCATCAATAAAATCGTATAACTCGTCCAGAGACCGTAATGTAACTTCTCTAGCTTCTTGTTCTAACTCAGAATTAGGTTTTGCAATATATTCGAAATTATTCTTTGAATCTCTTTCTTGTTCAGTAATTAAATCGTTATAATTTGCAATTGCCGAAAACTTAAGTTGCTTACGCCAACGTTCTTTCATTTCTTTTTTTGAACTGACATACCCTAAATTTTCATAATCTGTATTAAACGACTCGTTAATACTATAATCGAAAGGATTTGCTAAAACTTCTGTGTAAATGTCTTTTGATTCATTAATACGCTTAATCAATCGCTCGTGTGTTAAATTAAAGAATGAAACATCGTAAGCCATTATTTGATTATCAAGCTCCGTTTTATACTTTTCAAATTCTTTGATATCAGACTGATAAAAATAGCGTCTAAATGGGTCAATTTGATCTAAATAATGTTCAAAAACATCTTCAGAAAATGTGTCATTCATGTCCTTAGGCTCAAAATGTCCCTCATCTAATACGTAGGTTATAATTTGTATAAGTAGTTTGTCTCTGTCATCATCTTCAAAAGTTTTACTTGTAAAACTACAAGAGGCAAATGCTAAAAGTAATGTTAGCAATAAAATATTATATTTCCTTTTCATCTAATTCAATTCTTTATTATTGGGTGAAATTTTCATCTAAATTAAAGAAAAAACTATGCCAATATTAAGTTATGGTACTAATTTTTTGTTAAACACCACAAAATAGGTAATTCATACTGAATTTACCTACTTTTGTAAATAATAAATCTCATTATAGCACATGCACAAAAAACCTTTGATTTTAATTACTAATGATGATGGTATAACAGCACCTGGAATTCGTACTTTAATTAAAGTAATGCATACCATTGGCGATGTTGTAGTAGTTGCTCCGGATAGCCCACAAAGTGGCATGGGGCATGCCATAACAGTTGATGCTACTTTGCATTGTAAACAAGAACAGATTGACGATGGTCCACAAACAGAATACAGTACTTCTGGAACGCCTGCCGATTGTATTAAATTGGCAGTTCATGAAATATTAGATAGAACACCCGATTTGTGTGTTTCTGGCATTAATCATGGCTCAAACTCATCCATTAACGTTATTTACTCTGGGACTATGAGTGCTGCAATTGAAGCTGGTATTGAAGGGATTCCAGCAATTGGATTCTCGTTATTAGATTATGATTGGGACGCTAATTTTAAACCCACAGAAGATTTTATTAAAACTATTACCCAAAATGTGTTAAAAAATGGATTACCAAAAGGTATTGTGCTTAATGTAAACTTTCCTAAATTGGAAAAACAGGATATTAAAGGCATAAAAATTTGCAGGCAAGCAAAAGCCAATTGGGTTGAAGAATTTGACAAACGAAAAAATCCTCATGGTAAAGATTACTATTGGCTTACGGGAAAATTTGTTAACTTAGATAACGGTGAAGATACCGATGAATGGGCTTTAGAACATGGTTATGTCTCGGTTGTTCCTGTTCAATTTGACCTTACAGCACATCATTTTATACAACAACTAAATTCGTGGTCATTATATGATTAAAAAAGATATTATTATTGGAATTCTATTTGGCTTAATAGCTAATATTATTGGCGTTTTTATTACGGCTACATTATTTGGAAATGGAGACAATTTTATAACGGCAATAAAAGCGGCAATTGCTGAAGGATTTATAGGAAAGCTAGTTAGCTTAGGGGCTGTTTTAAATTTAGTAGTCTTCTTTGTTTTTATAAAAAAGAAACAAGATTATCGTGCTAGAGGTGTATTATTAGTCACTGTTTTTATCGCTATTTTTACATTCGTTATTAAGTTTTAGCCCATAATAGACTTTTAATCTAAAAAAACTAAATCTAAAAGAGCCTTAAAAATATATCAGAGTTTTTAATTTATGAAGTATTACATTATTGCTGGAGAAGCATCAGGAGATTTACACGGTTGCAATCTAATGAAGGCTTTATTAAGAGAAGATCTTAATGCCGAATTTAGATTTTGGGGAGGTGACCTTATGCTACAAGTGAGTGACTCTTTGGTAAAGCACTATAAAAATTTAGCTTTTATGGGGTTTCTTGAAGTAATCATGAATTTAAGAACCATAACTAAAAATCTAACCTTTTGCAAACAAGATATTGAAGCATATCATCCTGATGTTTTAATTTTTATTGATTATCCTGGATTTAATTTACGTATTGCCAAATGGGCAAAACTAAAAGGTTTTAATACTCAATATTATATTTCACCTCAAATTTGGGCTTGGAAAGAAAATAGAATAAATACTATAAAACGAGATATCGATAATATGTATGTAATCCTTCCGTTTGAAAAAATATTTTATGAAGATAAACACAAGTATCCTGTGACCTTTGTTGGACACCCTTTAATTGATGAAATTTCAGACAGATTACAAGTAGATGAATATGAGTTCAGGGCACAACATGAGCTCAATGAAAAACCTATAATTGCCTTATTACCAGGAAGCCGCAAACAAGAAATTCGTAAAATGTTATCCATAATGTTAAGTGTAGTCAAAGATTTTTCAGATTATCAGTTTGTAATTGCAGGTGCGCCAAGTCAGGAATATAGTTTTTACGAACCATTTATTGATAGTACGAATGTGCATTTTGTTAGTAATAAAACCTACGATTTACTTAGTGTTTCTTCAGCAGCAATAGTTACTTCAGGAACTGCAACTTTAGAAACTGCATTATTTAAAATCCCTCAAGTGGTATGTTACAAAGGGAGTTGGCTATCTTATCAAATTGGGAAGCGATTAGTAAAACACATAAAATATATTTCTTTGGTTAACTTAATTATGGATAAAGAAGTCGTTACTGAGCTTATTCAAAATGACTGTAACACCAACCGGCTTAAACAAGAACTCGCCAATATTCTTGATGGCTATGAACGTGCAAAATTCTTTTTAGACTATTATGATCTTGAAAAAAAATTAGGAGGCAAAGGAGCTAGTAAAAAAGTGGCACAATTAATTTATAATTCTGTAAATTAGCTTAAATCTCTATTTGGTTTATGCGTGTTTTACTTCTAGTTTTTATTATTCTTATTAGTTTTAGTTCCTGCAAATCTACTAGACACATAAAAACGGCTCAAAAAAGGTACCAAACAAAAACCTTAATATCTGTTCCTAAAAATTCTAAAGCAGACAACATTATTAATTATGCCGTAACTTTTAGTGGTACTCGATATAAATATGGAGGTATAACAAATAAAGGAATAGATTGCTCAGGATTAATATACATTTCATTTAAAAAAGAAGCTATTGCTTTACCAAGAGTTTCTCGCGATATGGCAAAAAAAGGGCAGCAAATTACTTTGAAAAATGCCAAAAAAGGAGACTTATTATTTTTTAAGACTAGTAAAAACAGAAAGAACATAAACCATGTTGGATTAATTGTAAATTCTGAAAACGGAAATATTAAATTTATACACGCCACCACAGGCAAAGGTGTGATAACATCCTCTCTTTCTGAGCCTTATTGGAGGTTAGCATTCATTGAAGTTAGACGAATTCTGTAAGATATTTAATATCTTAGAGATATGAAACTGCTTAATTTTACAATAATTAAACTTACACTTTGCCTAATTATTGGCATCCTATTTGGTTATTTTACCTCTATAAATTTACTTTCTTTTGTGTATAGCAGTATCGTTTTGCTAGTAATTTTAGTAATTGGCTTATTCATCACAAAGTTTCAATACAAGAAATCCATATGGTTTGGAATTGTTGTGTATTTAGCAACAATAGCTCTTGGAGGATTAACCATAAAAGTCCACGAACAATCTAACTGGAAAAATCATTATACAAAATACCCAAAAACAAGTACTAATACTGTACCACTAATTACTTTTAGAGTAAGAGAAGATTTAAAACCAGGCAATTATTATGATAAATATGTCATTGATGTATTAAAAATTAATAATACCAAAGTTTCAGGAAAATCTTTATTAAATATTGAGAAAGACACTTTATTTAATACGCTAAATGTTGATGATATTCTAATCTCAAAGACACCATTCAAAGACCTTATTCCTCCTTTAAATCCACATCAATTCAATTACAAAAGTTATTTAAAAAAGAAACACATATATCATCAACTTTTTGTTGTCAATACATCGCTTTTAAAAGCTGAAAGTAAAGACAATACAATTTTTGGATTAGCCAGTACATTAAGAACACATATTAATTCAAAATTAAAACAATTCAATTTTAAACCTGATGAACTTGCTATTATTAATGCACTATTGTTAGGGCAGCGACAAGACATCTCAAAAGAGATTTACAATAGTTACACCAATGCTGGAGCCATCCACATTTTAGCAGTCTCAGGTTTACATGTTGGAATAATCCTGCTTCTTTTAAATTTTGTTTTCAAACCCATTGAATATGTTAAGCATGGTAAAGTTTATAAAACTATTATTCTTGTACTCATCCTTTGGAGTTTTGCTGTTATCGCTGGCTTATCAGCATCAGTAGTTAGAGCAGTAAGCATGTTTACTATAGTTGCCATTGCAATGAATTTAAATAGGCCAACCAATGTATATAACACTTTAGCTATATCGATGTTCTTTTTGTTGCTTTTTAAACCAACTTTTTTGTTCGATGTTGGATTTCAATTAAGTTATTTGGCTGTTTTTGCTATTGTTATTATTCAACCAATGCTATATAATTTATGGCGTCCAAAATATTTTCTCTTTAAATTCTTATGGGGAATTTTTACTGTAACTATTGCTGCTCAATTTGGGATTATTCCAGTAAGTCTTTTTTACTTTCATCAATTTCCTGGATTGTTCTTTATATCAAATTTAGTCATCATTCCTTTTTTAGGCACTATTCTAGGCTTTGGAATCATCATCATTGGTTTATCATTACTTAATATTCTTCCAGAGTTCTTGGCTGCTATTTATGGAAATATCATTGGGTTAATGAACACTTTTGTTGGCTGGGTTTCTAATCAAGAATCTTTTTTATTCAAAAATATTTCTTTCAATATAGAGCAGGTATTTATTAGCTATCTACTTTTAATTCTTATTATCCATTTTATTAAACAAAAAACTTACAAAAGTGTTATATATGTACTTATTGCAATTCTTTTAAGCCAAAGTTATTTTATACATGATTTTTACGAGTCCAAATCCAAAGCCTTTGCCGTATTCCATAAATCAAGATATAGTATTATCGGTTTAAAAAGCATGAATCAATTAGACTTATATCACAATTTAAACGATTCTGTTTTAAAATATGACAAGGTTATTACTAATTATAAGGTTGGAGAACATATCACTAAAACGAAAAGAGATACTATACAACCTGTTTATATTGCAAACTCTAAAAAAGTACTTGTAATTGATAGTATTGGTATCTATAATGTAAAGACATTTACTCCTGATATTATTCTATTACGAAACTCACCTAAAATAAACCTCAAAAGGTTAATTGATAGTTTACACCCCAAATTGATTATTAGTGACGGCAGTAATTATAAAAGCTACCAAGAACGATGGGGTCAAACCTGTAAGGCACAAAAAATCCCTTATCACCAAACTAGCAAAAAGGGAGCTTTTATATATCGGTTTTAAACGTCTATTCGCTTCGAAATTTAGGTTTAAATGCTTTATAGTAAGCATTAAATTTTTCTTGAGAATCCATATTTTTATGATCGTCTTTTTTAAATAACTTGAGATAAAGCTCTAAATCCTGAGGTGTTTTATAACCACGAAGTGGCGTTAAGAGTTCTAAGTTCTCATCCAAAAACACAATTGTTGGATAGGCTTGAATTCTAAAATACCTTGCCAATTCATGTGACCCATTTCGTCTTTTAGCTTTCGCAGGATCATAATTGGGGTTTGTGTATGCTTTTCCTTTAAACTCAACTTCTTCATTTCCCTCAGCATTAAACTTGACTGCGTAATAATATTTATTTACATAATCCGCTACATCTTTATTTTGAAATGTATTTCTATCTAGCATTTTACATGGACCACACCAAACAGTATACATATCCATCATTATTTTTTTAGGATTTTTCTTTTGAAGCACAACAGCTTCTTCAAGACTTACCCAATTAATTTCTTGTGAAAAACTATTTACTGAGGTAAAAACTGTAAATATCGTAAGTACAATTATTTTCTTCATAACATTCGATTTGTTGTATTAGGCGTGTGAAACTTACAAAAAATGCTCCTAAAAAGGAGCATTTTACGTTTACTTTAACGTTTTTACCGTTTAACGTACACCATGCATCAATTTTTTAATTACAGGATACATAAGTATTGAAAACACACCTAGACCAACAGCTATTATTGTTAATAACCAGAAGAAAGAGCTTAATCCTTCAGTTTTAGCGATGCCTTCTGAAGCTTCACCAAAAACACCTGCTAATTTCATACCTATAGCTACAGCTAAATACCAAATACCAAACATCATTGCAATCATACGTCCTGGAACTAGCTTACTTACATAAGAAAGTGCCACTGGCGAAACACATAGCTCTCCCATTGTATGGAAAAAATATACCAAAATTAGCCATATCATACTCACTGAAGCTGTTTTTGCTCCTACAGGAATTGATGACGAGCCTATTGCTACACAAGCCATACCAATACCTAATAAGATCATCCCAATAGCATATTTCATATTGGCGTTAGGATTATATTTACTTTCCCACCATTTAGAAAATAAAGGTGCGAATGATATAATAAATAAAGAATTTAAGATTCCGAACCAAGAAGCAGGAACTTCGGCAATATCTTTCAAGAATTCAGTGTAAAGCATCCAAATTGCAATAGCCCAAATAATAACAAAACTTGTTGCTAAAAAAATATTTGATTTTGCATATTTAGAAAATGTTTGCTTAAACAATTTCCAAAGTACACTAGTAATTATTGCTAAAGGAATTAAAGTCATTAACGAATTAACTACTTTAAATATCATAGCCGAATTACCTTCTAAAACTCTTTGAGTGTAATCTCGAGCAAAAATGGTTAATGAACTTGGTGCTTGTTCAAAAATTGCCCAAAAGAAAATGGTAATAAAAGCAAAAAACATCACAGCCAACATTCTATCTCTTGTGATTTTATCATATTTAGGAAGTCGTAAAACCAACAATAAAATAAAAAGAATAAGTGCTAATAATATAATAAATGCAGGTCCATCTAGACCAAATAATGAAAAATCAAATAGATTATATGACCCTTCGGAAATTTTAGCAACAGGGTCGTTTAAAATCCATGCTAATCCTAAAGCTGCAGCTAATACAATAATTGATAACTGTACTTTTGTAAAAGGATTTAATTTAGGTTCACCTTCTTTTAATTCTAAAGTTTCTTTATTAACTTTTTCTGGTTTCAATCCAATCTTACCAAAAATATCTTGAGCAAACCAAAATTGCAACAATCCAAATAGCATAAATATTCCTGCTAAACCAAAGCCCCAAGACCATCCTACTTTTTCTCCTAAATAACCACATAATAAAATACCTAAAAATGCTCCAGCGTTAACTCCCATATAAAATATGGTATAAGCACCATCTTTCTTTTCAGGTCTATCTTTATACATTTCAGAAATAATAGAAGTCATATTTGGTTTAAAGAAACCACTACCAAAAACCAAAAGTGTTAATCCTAAATAAATAAAAAATGAAGATTCCAAAGCCATACAAGCATGACCAAGTGTCATTAATAAAGCTCCTACAGCTACTGCGTATCTAAATCCGATAATTTTATCGGCAAAATAACCTCCTAACAAAGTAGATAAATAAACTAAAGAGGTGTAAGTGCCAAAAATTGCAAACGCATGTTCTCTTGGCCAACCCCAACCACCATCCATTAACGATGCTGTAAAAAACATTACCAAAAGTGCACGCATTCCGTAATAGGAAAAACGTTCCCACATTTCGGTAAAGAATAATACAAAAAGTCCTGATGGATGCCCAAGGACTGTGCTTTTAAAAAATTGATCTGTTGAGTTTTCTGTCATGATATATTTTTTAGTTATCTGCTAATTCGAATCCTTCTGCTTGGTCATAATGCATTTCAATTTCTTTATCTTCTATACCATGAGTTAGAACTTCTAATTTCTTTCTTATTGTCAATACTAACAATCCTAAAACGACACAAAAAACTGCTATTCCAGTAAAAATTGTATATTCTCCTAAACTTTCTGACCATTCTCCTAACAATCCTGCAAGTTTACTTCCAAAACCAGTCATTGCAAAATAGACTCCCATCATTAATGACGCATATTTTGCCGGAGCCAATTTTGTAGTAAATGATAAAGCAACCGGAGAAAGACATAATTCTCCTACAGTGTGAAATAAATAGGCTAATACCAACCAATACATTGCTGATGTCCCTGTAGATTCAAATTGAGCAGTAGCAGCGGTCATAAAAAAGAATCCTGTTCCCATAATAATAAGTCCTATTATCATTTTATATAATGAAGAAGAAAGTTTTCCTTTTAATTTTCTTTTAGCCCAAAAGGCAGCAACAGTTGTCCCTAAAATAGCAATAAAAAAAGAATTTAAAGATTGAAACCAAGTTGCTGGAATTTCCCAGCCCATTAATATTCTATTGGTTTTATATTTAGTATAAATATTCATTAAGCCTCCTGCTTGTTCAAATGCACCCCAAAAAACAATTACTAGCAAAAATGAAAGGAGTAATACTACGACTCTATCTTTTTCAATTTTTGTAAGTGGTTTTTTCATCAATGCTTTGTCTTCTGCATTTTTAGAAGCCCCTAAAAAATTTCCAACATGGGCTAAATGCTTTTGACCAGCAACGTATTGGATTAATCCAAATGCCATTCCAATTCCTGCCAAACCAAATCCGTAATGCCAACCATATATTTCTCCTACATAGCCAACAATGATACTTGCCAAAAATGCTCCTACATTAATGCCAATGTAAAATATGGTAAATCCTTTATCACGTCTTATATCACCTTGCTTATATAAGCCGCCCACCAAGGTAGAAATATTTGGTTTAAGCATTCCTACTCCACAAACTATTAAAATTAAACCCGTATAAAAAGCCCACATAGCTTGAACTGCCAGAATACTATGCCCTAAAACCAATAAAATTCCTCCATATAGAATAGATTTTTTTTGACCCAAAAGCTTATCAGCAATAATCCCTCCCGGAATTGACATTACATATACCATCATAGTGTACCAGCCATATAAAGCTAATGCGTCACCATTAGACCATCCTAAGCCGGCATTTTTATCAGTAGTTAAACCTACCAAGTATAATACCAATATTCCGCGCATACCATAGTATGAAAAGCGTTCCCACATTTCGGTAAAAAATAGAATAAATAATCCAACCGGATGACCAAATAATTCTTTTTGATGTGCTTGTTTAATTGCTGTTGACATAAAATTTATTGTTAGTTAGTTTATCCTTTAATTTCGACTTTCTTTTCTTCCTCTTTTGGTGTTTCAATCTTGTCTCCTATAGTCTTCTTAATAAAATTAGTCATCTTTTTATACAGATGTAAGCGTGTGTTACCTCCATAAATACCATGGTTGTTGTCTGGATAAATCATCCATTCAAATTGCTTATCGGCTTGTATTAATGCCTCTACCATACGCATGGTATTTTGCACATGTACATTATCGTCTCCCGATCCATGAATTAGTAAAAAATCTCCTTTTAATTTATCGACATGATTTATTGGGGAATTTTCATCATAACCACTCGGATTTTCTTGAGGTGTAGTCATGTAACGTTCTGTATAAATTGTGTCGTAAAAACGCCAGCTCGTTACTGGAGCAACTGCAATCGCCATTTTAAATACATCGCTTCCTTTAAACAAGGCATTACTACTCATAAACCCGCCATAGCTCCATCCCCAAATACCTATTCTGGTTTTATCAATAAATGGTAATTCTCCAAGTTGTTTTGCAGCTGCTATTTGATCTTCGACTTCATATTTACCCAATTCCTTTTGCGTTACTTTTTTAAAATTTGCGCCTTTTAAACCTGTTCCTCGTCCATCTACACAGGCAACAATATAACCTTGTTGCGCCAGCATTTGATACCAATAATCGTTAGTACCATTCCATCTGTTTGAGACTTGTTGCGAACCTGGTCCAGAATACTGATACATAAACAATGGATATTCTTTATCAGGATTAAAATTGGCAGGCTTAATCATCCACATATTTAAATCGTTGCCATTAACATGAATAGTGCTGAACTCTTTTTCTGAAGTTTTATATTCTGCTACTTTTTGCGCTAACACATCATTATCCTTAATCGACTTAATGAGGACTCCTGTCGACGCTTTATTTAACGTGTATTCTGGAGGTGTTGTTGTACTTGAAAATCTATTGATAAAATACGTAAAATCTGCACTAAAAGATGCATTATTGGTGCCTTCACGTTTAGTTAATCTAGTTTTGTGTTTACCATTTAAGTCTATAGCATACACATCGCGATTTATAGATCCATTCTCTACAGATTGATAATAAATAATATGTTTCCTTTCGTTAAATCCATAATAATTGGTGACTTCCCAATTGCCTTTGGTTACCTGGTTTTTTAAATGTCCATCTTTAGTATAATGGTAAATATGATTAAACCCATCTTTTTCACTAGTCCAGATAAAACTATTATCCTTCAAAAACGTCAAATTAAAAGTTACATCAATATAAGCATCATCTTTTTCTGATAATACTAAATTTGAAGTATTATCGGTAGCATTAATCATCCATAAATCCAATTCATTTTGATGTCTGTTTAGATATTGTGCACTTAAAACATCTGGATTATTAGTCCATTTAATTCTTGGAATATAAAAATCGTTATAGTCTTTATTTACTTTAACTTCATTTGTAGTATTACTTTCTAAATTGTAAAAATGAAGAGATACTAATGAGTTTTTCTCACCAGCTTTTGGGTATTTAAATACTTCTTGAGTTTGGTATAACTCTTTACCATAAACATCCATTGAAAACTCTGGAACTTCGGTTTCATCAAAACGAATAAATGCTATTTGAGAACTATCTGAATTCCATTCAAAAGCCCTCACAAACGAGAACTCTTCCTCATAAACCCAATCGGTAATACCATTAATAATTTTATTTTTTTCGCCATCAAATGTAATTTGAGTGGTTTTACCAGACGTCAAATCTTTAACAAATAAATTATTGTTTAACCCAAAAGCAATTTTAGTAGCATTAGGAGAAAATGTAGGCTCTTGTATTTTCTCTTCTGATACTTTTACAAGACTTTTATTACTGGTATCGTACACATAATAAACTCCTAATTTTGAACGTCTAAAAATTGATTCTAATTCTGTTGCCAAAATAATTTTACTTTCATCTTCACTAAAAGTATAGTCAGAAAAATAAGGGATTTCGGCAATGTCTTTTGAATTGACCAAAGTTTTAACTTTAGTCAATGTTTTATAATCATAAACATCAATTGAAGAGTTTCTTGTTTTTCTATTAAAATCTAAAACGGAATATTGTTGTCCATTTTTCATGGAATGTAAAGCTTCCATACGTTCGGTACGAAAAGTGCCATTCCAAATTTTTTCTAATGTGATTTCTTTGTTTTGAGCTGAAGTTAAAGCTGTTACTATTAAGAATATAGATACGGATAATTTTATACGATGCATTAAAACACTATTTTTTATACAAAATGATGTCAAGTTTACTAAAAAATATGCAAAAAACACTAACTATTAACAGTAATTTCGTGTATTCAATATTCAAACCATTTTTTTAAAAAAAATATATTCCAACAGTATAAAGTTATAAATCTCAAAAAAAAGGGTTGCTTCTAATCTAAAGTATTAAACAGTTTTCATTTCATTGAGAATGGTATCTTTGCAATTCAAATTAGAATTTAATGCGCAAATTTATTTCTGGTTTTTCTAAATTATCAAAATCCAAAAAAATTGATTGGATTACAGAACACTATTTTTCTAACAAAGAAGATGCAAAAATCGTTTTAAAACAGTACTGGAATACAGATAACCAGTTACAACAACTTCATGATGAGTTTATTGAAAATACTATTTCTAATTTTTATTTACCACTAGGTGTTGCTCCAAATTTTCTTATCAACAAAATTTTGTATACAATTCCAATGGTCATTGAAGAAAGCTCAATTGTTGCAGCTGCTAGTAAATCGGCAAAATTTTGGCTAGATCGTGGTGGTTTTAAAGCTAAAGTGTTATCAACTACAAAAATTGGACAGGTTCATTTTATCTATCATGGCAATTTTGAAACACTTCAAAAGTTTTTTAAATCTGTTAAACCCAAACTTATCGAAGCAACTAAATCCATTACCAAATCTATGGAGCAACGTGGTGGTGGTATTATTGATATTCAATTAAAAAATAAAGCACAAGATATTTCTGGCTATTACCAATTGCATGCCACTTTTGAAACTTTGGATGCTATGGGTGCCAATTTTATAAATTCCTGTTTAGAACAATTTGCAGCTACTTTTAAAACTGAAGCTAAAACATTTGAAAGCTTTTCAAGTAATGAAAAAAGCATAGATGTTATCATGAGCATATTATCTAATTATGTTCCAGAATGTTTAGTAAGAGCTGAAGTAAGTTGTCCTATTAATGAGTTATCTGAGAATAACAATATTTTACCTGAAGTATTTGCTGAAAGATTTTTACAAGCAGTAAAGATTGCCGAAATTGAGCCATACAGAGCTGTAACTCATAATAAAGGTATTATGAATGGTATTGATGCTGTTGTATTGGCTACTGGAAACGATTTTAGAGCTGTTGAAGCAGGTGCACATGCTTTTGCCTCACGGAAAGGAAAATACTCAAGTTTAACACATGCCATTATTGAAAATGGTATTTTTAAATTTTGGATTGAAATTCCATTATCTTTAGGAACAGTAGGTGGTATTACAGCCTTACACCCTTTAGCCAAATTGTCGTTAGAACTCTTAAATAATCCTTCAGCAAAAGAACTCATGCAAATTGTAGCAGTTGCTGGTTTAGCTCAAAATTTTGCTGCCATACATTCACTCACCACAACTGGAATACAACAAGGCCATATGAAAATGCATTTGATAAATATATTAAATCAGCATAATGCTAATGACTCTGAGAAAAATGCATTAATTGAACATTTCAAAACCAATGTTGTAACTCATAATGCTGTTGTTAAAGCGATTGAAAATTTAAGACGTTAATGAACACCTTTTATAGCAACGGAAAATTATTACTCACTGGAGAATATGTTGTTCTTGATGGTGCATTAGCTCTTGCTTTACCAACGAAATTTGGTCAATTCCTAACAGTTGAAAAAATTAACAACCCAAAACTTATCTGGAAGAGCTTAGATACAAAAGGAAATGTTTGGTTTGAGAAAACGATTACTTTTAATGAGATACTGAATCAAGTTCAGCACGTTGATGACGTTTCAAAATGGCTAGGTGAAATTTTAAAAGCTACAAAGCAATTAAATCCTAATTTTTTAAATCATAAGGGGTTTAAAGTAACTACTCAATTAGATTTTGATAAAAATTGGGGACTTGGCTCTTCTTCAACCCTAATTAATAATATTGCGAATTGGGCAAATATAGATGCTTACAAACTGTTAGAACTCACTTTTGGTGGTAGTGGTTATGATATTGCATGTGCGCAACATGATGCTCCTATTACTTATCAATTAACAAGACCTTTCAACTGCGCTCAAGGTGACAATGTATTAAATGACAAGATTCGAGAAATTAAATCTGTTGATTTCAACCCAAGCTTCAAAGATCATTTATATTTTGTTTATCTCAATAAAAAACAAAACAGTCGTGAAGGCATAATGCACTATAAAGCCAACAAAACAGATCTCTCGAAAAAGATATCAGAAATAAGCGATATAACATCACAAATAATCACTTGTAAATCTTTGAAAACTTTCAATACTTTAATTGAAGATCATGAAGAAATTATTGCTTCAATTATTAAACAAAAGCCTATAAAAGAATGCTTATTTAATGATTTTAAAGGCTCTATAAAAAGTCTTGGTGCTTGGGGAGGAGATTTTGTTTTAGCAACTTCTAAAGATAATCCTAAAGCTTACTTTGAGACTAAAGGTTTTTTAACTATAATTCCTTATAGTAATATGGTTTAAACAATAAGAGCCTCACCAAAGTGAAGCTCTAAATTTATAATTTGATATTTTATTTACTAATAAAACGTTGCTCTATTATCTTCAATCTCTGAAGCATTCTTTAAAGTTTTATACAGTTCTGTATTTACAGTTGTTCTTTTTGTATTCTCAATTCTGTTTGCAACAGCTTGGTAATTTGGCAACCCATCAGCTGGTGTAATCTTAGTCACTTCAATTACATAAATACCATTATTT
Organism: uncultured Flavobacteriaceae bacterium; assembly: GCA_964418645.1. Taxonomy (GTDB): domain Bacteria; phylum Bacteroidota; class Bacteroidia; order Flavobacteriales; family Flavobacteriaceae; genus JAADHG01. The sequence goes on along the minus strand of CAYQME010000011.1, from coordinate 22,777 downwards.
CCAACAATAGGTTTAGAAACTTGTCCTTCTGTTAATCCGAAAGCGGCTCCTATAATTAAAGGTTCCCTCCCCGCACCAGAAAGTGTTGGGTTTTTCATATTAATTGCTAACGCTGTTCTTACAGATTGATTTTGGCTTGCAGCAATATCTTCTAAAGTTGTTCCAGAAAGACTCGCTTTAATAAGTTCAACTTTCTTTTCTTTTCTTATTTCATTAAGTGCAGTAACCGATGCGTTTTCAATACTCATTATTCCTTTTTCATTTTTTGCACTTAACATTACAACTGCATAACCTCCATCTTGAAGGTTAAAACGTTTAACATCGCCCACATTAGTATCTTCTTTAAAAGCCCAACGTACAATTGCTCTTTGATTGCCTAATCCTGGGATACTCTCATCTAAAGCCTTTACATTACTTACTGGTTTAACAGTAAAATTATTTTCTTTAGCAACTTCGTTAAAATCTTTACTCGCAACAGCGATTTCAAACTTAGATGTTTTGTTAAAAGTGTTATCTATTGTTTTTTCAGATGGTTCGATTACTTGGGCTAGATTACCAACTTTAATTGCTTTTTGCTTAGGGCCTTGACTAAGTATTTCAATAACATGATATCCAAAATCTGTTTTAACAACATCTAATGCTCCTTTTTTGTTATCAAAAGAAAAGTCCTTAAACTCTGGTGCCATACCCGAATTGTAAGTAAACTCAATTTCACCACCTTTTTCATTACTTACAGTATCATACGAAAGGTCTAATAAACTTGTAAACTTAGAACGGTTTCTTTTAAGTATCTTTAAAATACTATCAGCTGTTGTCTTAGCTGCTGCTTCCGTTCTTGTAACTGAAGCATCCGTTCTTAACGCACCTGCAAAAGGGATTAATATGTGCCTTACTTTAACAGAATCTGCAATCTGCTTAATATCTATAACCTTAGAGATTTTATACATATTTCCATCTTTATATGGTCCATATACTTCTCCCATTTTTAAATTATAAATACTATCGGCTGCTACTTCTGGTAGTATATTTTTAAACACAAAATCATCATACAATTTTAATACTGAATTAGCAGCTAAAAACCCTTGATGATCTGTCGTGTTCCTAAAACCTATTTCTGTCTCGTCTACTTCAGGTGTCGTCACATTATCCTCTCTCCCCTCTAATAGTTTTACTAAATTGTTTTGAATATTAGTTTCATCTTCTAACGAAGCTTCTTCTTTAAATTGCACATAATGAAGTCCTCTTGAAGCTTCTACCTCATATTTACTTCTGTTTTTATTAATATAATTAGAAACATCAGATTTAGATACTGTAACTGTACTATCTGGAATTGATGTAAATGGTACTTGCACATATTTAATATCACCCTTGTCATTTTCCAACTTATAGTCTAACTCTGCTTCTGTAAGTGTACCAATAACACCTGCTTTTACCATATTAAAAAATGTTTGCTGTCTTCCAGTAACAGCGACATTGTTTTCAAAATTAGTCCAAGCTTCATAATTGATAGGAGACCCACCTAATAATGCTGTTTGAGGTGAAATTTCTTTTAAATTAGCAATAAACTCGTTTAACTTATTTTCATCAAAAACACCATCGTCGTTCTTAAACTCTTCATAAGAAGACAAACTTAACTTGAGTAAATCTCTCATTTGGTCTCTCTCAACAGTTATTCCTAAGGCATCATATTGAGCTTCCATAACTACTTTATTAACCTCTTGATCCCAAACTCTATTCATAGCTTGAGTATTTGTTAATGAGCCTCCAAATTGTCTTTGAGCCGATTCAACTTTATTCATAAAATCATCTCTCTCAATATCTACACCATTAACGGTTGCGATTACGTTTTGAGATTTGTTTGAAAAACCTCCATTATTTTTAAAGAGTCCTGATAATACAAATGAAAATAATGCCATTGCAATTATTAGAATTAGGAAAAGTGATCGTTGTCTTATTTTATTTAAAATTGCCATTTGTAAATTAATTTTATGTAACTCTTGAAGAGTGTTTAACAAAATACACCATTACTACCATCAAAAAAATAAAAGCCAGTGTAATGATTATTAATTAATATGTATAAAATATCGTGCGCGAAAATACCATTTTCTACTTAATTATAAAAGCAGAACACTGGATTAATTATGATATTGTACGATTTTTATTCGTCTTTAAAGATATGAAGTGATACAACGTCAATTTTAGTATTTGACACTTCTGAAATTGTAAATAAAAAATTTTCAATTTTTACTTTTTCATTTTGCTCTGGAATTTCCTCAGTACTATTTACAATTAAACCTCCTAGAGTTTCGTAATTTTCATTTTCAGGAAGGTTTAATTTATATATTTCATTCAAATAATCTACCTCTAAACGCGCAGATAAATTATACTCTGTATCGCTTATTTTTTCTTCAAGTAGTTCTAATGTGTCATGCTCGTCTTCAATTTCACCAAAAAGTTCTTCAACTATATCTTCAAGAGTCATAATACCAGAAGTACCTCCATATTCATCCAAAACTACAGACACACTTTTTCGTTTCTTTATCAATACATTTAAAACGTCCTTTATAAGCATGGTTTCAGGTACAAACTCTACAGGCATTATAATAGATTTTATGTTCTTTGGTTTTTTAAACAAATCAAAAGAGTGTACATAACCTAATATATCATCAATGGTATCTTTATATACCAATATTTTTGAATAGCCTGTTTCTGTAAACAGTTCGTTTAACGATTTTATGGAATCATGAATCTCTACAGCAACTAATTCCGTACGTGGAATCATTACTTCTCTACATTTTACTTCAGAGAATTCTAATGCATTTTGAAAAATTTGAATTTCACTATCTACCTCATCATCTTCTTCAACCGATTCCATTTGTTCACTAATATAATTCCCAAGTTCAACTTTTGTAAATGCCAGCTGTACTTGGTCTCCATCAGTCTTGAAAAATTGTTTTAATACTACATCAGAAATCCAAATGACAAAATCTGATATTACCGAAAACAGTATGTAAAATACGTACGCCGGAAATGCAAATACCTTGAGTAAAAGGTTGGAATATATTTGAAAAAATACTTTTGGTAAAAATTCGGCGGTTACTAAAATAATTAAGGTTGATATTACCGTTTGACTAAGTAAACTTAAATCTGTAATGAGATAATTAAAAAAAATGTTATTTATACTTAACTGTAAAAACCAATCCATTAACAATGCTCCCATATAAAACCCATAAATAACTAATGCTATATTGTTTCCTATAAGCATTGTTGCAATAAATTTTGATGGTTTTGCTGTAAGTTTAGTAAGGATTTTAGCCAAAAAACCACTTTGCTTTTTTTCAATTTCTATATGAATCTTGTTAGAAGACACATATGCAATCTCCATTCCTGAGAAAAAAGCTGAGAACAGCAGTGAAACAATTATAATTATGACATCAGCATTCATTGTTATAGTTTGCCTCTGTCTTTAAAACGTTTTCTATATTTTTTTCTAAAGAAAAACATAAACACTGCCAATGCTGCAAACCCTAAAGATATATATGGGCTTTTAACATTCCAATTGGATATTGCATCATACACAAAAAGAACTGCAAAAACTAAATAGGCATACTGTAAAATCTGTAATAATTTCATTATTAATCTATATATAATTGTTGTTGAAAACCTAGACTTGGTAAAGATACTAATTATTCGTCTATGAAAATGGTGCCTGTAGTTTCTAAAACCTGAGCTTTGGTAAAATCTCTATTTGAATCAAATCCAATACCATTAATAGTTTGGTCTTTAGTTTTAAATACCACAGGTTGGTTAGTAAACAACCATTCTCGTACTTGGTCATAGAAAAGTTGTTCAGCAAACAGAGTGTCGTTATTATGTGTGGATAAAACTACATTACCTTGTAAATCAATCAAATCTGTGTCATCATATATAATGGCATAATCTGCTAAGACATTACTTTTATTCCCATCATCGTCATAAATGGTAAAATCAATGCCATCAGGGAATTCAAAAAAACCAAACTCTCTATTAGAAAAATCTAACATTTTAGGACTTAAAAGATTGGATTTTAATCTCCCTGAATCGGTATATTTTGTATTTATGTTTTCGGCAATTGTAAGTGGCTCACTCCCTAAAACACCAATATTCTGAATTTCTTTAAAATTATTTTTACACGAAAAAAACATGGTCACAGTAAAAACTGTGACCATTATATTAACACTATATTTTAAAACTAAGTTCATTACAAACTTGGTACAGTAACACTTCTACCTATCCAACACCCAATTTTAATAACTTCTCCTGCTCTACCAGCAGAGAATATTTCGCCTCTAGTAGGCACTTTAGCTTTATAATTAGCTATTGTATTAGCAACTGCCTTTTTTAAACTTGAATCAACTCTTCCTGCTTTTCTAGCCTCTTGAATTGCTAACCAATACACCGCTCTTTGATTAAAATTTCCTTCACCACAATTTTTAGCACTCTTGGCATACATTTGCGCAATTGCTAGATGTGCTGATCCTAAAGATGGATTTTGTGCTAAGGCTTTTCTGTAATAACTTCTTGCTTGACCGTAACTACCTTTTTTCCTATACTTACCAGCTAAACTGGACAATCTCTTTGCCTTGTCAAAACTATCCATTTCTAAATCTACAGCTTGGTTAAAATACCCTACAGCTTCTTTCCATTTACCTTCTTTCTCTTTTAAAATCCCTAAATAGTATGCCGTTGACGCATTAGGATCTAACATATTTTTTTGTTGTACTATCTTAACAAACAATGGGTCATCTGTACATTCCTTAGCATACATTCTATTCATGGCTCGTTGCAACCAAATACCATCATTTTTAAACTCTTCAAAATCTCTATTGTAAAGTGGTACTAAGTTTTCGCAGTTGGCACGTTCTCCTAATTTGCTATCAACGCTACCTACTATTAATTTATACGCTTTTAAATAACTATTATAAGACTTTACCTTTCTAGCATCTTTTGGACTTAGTTGTACTTCTTCGTCTCCTTGCACCACATATTTGTTTAGTTTTTGAGTATAGTTTTTAATTTCAAACTCAATCTTTTCGCTAATATCGTCGTACTTATTAAATAATTGTTGCGCTGTTTTTTTTTCTGCATCATACAAATCTACCATTAATGAAAAATATGTATATAAGCTTTTAGGATTAGTAAATGTTTTTTGATCAGCTTGATAAGCCGCATCAAAACAATTATATAACTCTTCCTTGCCTATATTTAAAAGTTTTTTGTTATCATATTTTAATTGGCAGGTTTTTGCCATGAATTCGCCCTTTTTGGTCTTACTGGCAAAGTTGGTTTGTCTTTCGCTGTAAAGCTTAATTAAATCGTTTATAAACGCCACTTTTTCAGTACCAGTAGATTTCTTAATCTTGTCTTTAAGGATTCTTTCTCCATAAATGTTAATAGCATTATTAAATTTAGGATTTCTTTTCCTTAACTCCATCCATGGTCCATAAGCAGCATCGTAATTTTTGGCTTTGGCATACTCTACAAAAATTGAGAGTGAATTCATGTCTTCCTCATTACCTTGAGCCAAAACAACATTAAAACTTAAAAATAGTATTGCTACTAGCAGCGTAATTTTCGTCTTCATAATTCTAGTATTAATTAGTTATATTTTCTTTTAGCAAACCATCTATCATTTAATGATAAACTAAGTTGGAAATTTACAAAGTTTTCTTGTACTAAATTTTTGTTTACGGTTCCTCTTTTGCCCACTTCAAAACCTAAGTTAGCATTTGAAAACAATCTCCCAACTGGCAATCCTACTCCAAAAGATATGCCAAACTCATTGATAGTTTCACTATTTATTTTTAATCCCGTATTTTCATATCTTATCCCTGTTCTATAAACCACCTTCTTCCAGTATTTATTAAATGAATTATATCTTGGTATAAAAAACCCACCAACTGAAATTGTTGAAGCATCCACAAAGGTAGCATTATCAAAACTAAAGATAGCATTAGAAAATTCGCTTGTCTTTAAAAATGTATATTCGGCTCCAACAAACCACTGCCTAGGTTGACCAATACCAACACCAAATGACGTTTTAGTTGGCAAAGTTAGTATTGTTTTTTTTAATCCATCGGCTTCTAAATCTGCAATAATTTCATTTACAGGAAACTCTTGGCCAGTTGTTTGGTTAATCACAATTGTGGCAAATATCCGTTCATTCTTTGAGGTTATATCTGCTTTTGGAGAAAAAGTGAATGCTGAAGTAAGTTGCAGCTTATCAGATAGCATTGGCTTATACAATATTCCAAAATTATAATTAATACCACTTAAATCAGATCTATTACTTTCTCTACTTTGATATTGTAATAGGTTTCCCTCATTATCATAAACAAACTTAATTGCGCTATTTTGAATATTACCAAAGTTATAACTAGCATCAATACCAATACTTAAATCTTCAGTTACTTGGTAACCTAATCCTAAAAACGCCTTATTAACTCCTCCTTTACCTCTATACCTATTTGTGAGCACATCTTCGCTATTTATAGATTCTAACTTATAACCCACAGATGTATAAGGCATTAAACCGAACCCCATTCCAAACTTCCCCATTGGCAAAGATAACACTAGATAATCAAAAGATGTTGAACTTGCCTTACCTGATGATGAACTTGTTTTTAATGTTGTATTAGTACTAGTACCACCAACAGCAAATTTTACAATTCGTCCTTGGTCATTTAAAGACTTTAATTTATTACTTGCAAAAGAAGCTGGGTTTCTTAAATTAACATGAATACTATCAGAATAAATACTTAATCCACCCATACTCCTATTTACAGCTGTTCCTTTAAACTTTAAACTTCCAATCCCATAAAATGAGTATGGTGACGTTGTACCCTCTTGGGCATGTACATTTAAAGCCAAAAATGCTATAAAAACTAAACAAAGTTGTTTTATCATTCGTTTGAATTAAGTTTCAATATAAAGTTCAAACCCTCCAAAAGAAAATTTGAGTTCGCAAATATGCTACTTTTTAATTGCTTAGACAAGAAATCTGCGTCTCCTCCTGTTAAAATAACTGTTAAATCTTTATATTTTTTATCGTATTCTTGAATAGTGCCATCAATTTCCATTAAAATACCGTTAATAACTCCAGAATTAATTGACTCTTTTGTAGAATCCCCAATTATATTTTTTGGTACTTTTTTTTCTAATAACGGTAGATTAGCTGTTAAATCATTTAGCGATTGATATCGTAACCTTATACCTGGAGAGATTGCACCACCCAAATATACATTTTCACTTGTAATACAATCATAAGTAATACAAGTACCTGCATCAATAATCAAAACATTTTGGTTAGGGTAGACCTTTGCTGAAGCACTTACTAAAGCGATTCTATCTACGCCCAATGTCTCAGGTGTTTTATACTTACTCTTAAATGGTAATTTTGAATTTTTGTTTAATGTATAAACTTCTATTTGCTTTGAAATAATCTGGATATCCTTCCCATTTAGCTTACCAACAGAAGATACAATGGCTTTTTTAATAGCTTTAAATTCTTTTACTAAAACAGCAATGTCTTTTTCAAGAGATTCTAACTTGCTTAGTTTGTTTCCTATAATCTTATCCCCTTGAAAAACAGCAAGTTTCACATTAGTGTTCCCAACGTCTATTACTAAGTTCATGTCTTAAATAAAAGATGCAAATTTACAAAATGAGTTATACTCTTTTTGTTTTTTTTGACAATATTATTAACAAGCAGATACATCTAAATACTTTAAAAAATAAATAATAGCAAGTGAAATGCTTTTTTATAAATTTTCTTTTGGCGAATAGTAAAAATGAATATATATTTGCATCCGCATTTAGCGAGGTACCTTAGCTCAGTTGGTAGAGCAACGGACTGAAAATCCGTGTGTCCCTGGTTCGATTCCTGGAGGTACCACATTTAAACCCTATAAACCCAATGTTTATAGGGTTTTTTATTTTAAGGGTGTTAATTGGAGTGTTAATAAATACTACTCTTAAATTTACAAAACAGCAGTTTTGCCTAATTGTGTCAGCATTTCATTAGTAATATCTTCTAATGTAAAATCATGATGCCAATTCCAATCTTCTCTAGCTTGAGAATCGTCAATAGACTTTGGCCAAGTACTGGCTATTTCCTCTCTAAAATCTGGGCTATAGGTAATAGAGAACTCAGGAATTTGCTTTTGTATAGATTCAGCAATTTGCTTTGGTGTAAAACTTATACCTGCTAGATTATAAGAGGACCTAATGTTTATCGTATTTATATCCGCTTCCATTAAATTAATTGTTGCTTTTATAGCATCATCCATATACATCATTGGGAGTTCAGTGTCCTCTGCTATGTAACATTCATATTTTTTATATGCAATTGCTTTATGAAATATATCAATGGCATAATCTGTTGTTCCTCCCCCAGGTAATGTCTTCCATGTAATAATTCCAGGATATCTTACACTTCTAACATCTACATTATATTTTTTATGGTAATATGCACACCAACGCTCACCAACTTGCTTAGTAATACCATATGCTGTTGTAGGCTCCATTACGGTATGTTGTGGCGTATTAATTTTTGGAGTACTTGGTCCAAAAACAGCTATACTAGATGGCCAAAATATTTTTTTTATTATTTTTTCTTTAGCAAGGTTAAGTACATTAAATAAAGAAATCATATTTAAATCCCAGGCCATTTCAGGGTGTTTTTCCCCTCTAGCACTCAACATTGCAGCCATTAAATAAACAGTATCCACATTATGCTTTAAAATACAATCTTTGATAGACTGAAAATCTTTAGCATCTACATTCTCAAAAGGTCCAGAATTCACCAATTCTAGATTCCCCTTGTTAATATCACTAGCAATAACACTTTGCACCCCATTTTGTGCTCTTAGTGTATATGTAAGTTCTGAGCCTATTTGCCCACAAGCACCAATTATTAAAACTTTTGAAGTCATCTAAAACATAATTCTTTAATAGTCTCCAAAAATAGCAAGATTTAACTATTTAGTAATAAAATTATTTGCAAATCTTTGTCTTATAAATGGTGATAACAATATATTTGTAACTCATCTAGTTTAATAGTTATGTACAAAGTAAAGTTAGTATTCCAATATATAGTTTACCTATTTGTTTTAGCATTTAATTTACAATGCAATAATACTAAAAATGCAAATGACTTGAATATCATGGATAACAGTAATGAAATTCATAAAATAACAAGTAAAGAAATAAACCAAATAAAATACACCGAATATGTATTAAGTGATCCGGCTGAAGAAAGAACCAAAGACTGGCAAAAATTTCAAAACTTACTAGATCAAATTGAAATCTTAAAAAAAGGAGAGGTTGCCTTTTTTAAAGACGATAAAGCTATACTACAAAGTTTTATAACTGACTTAAAAAATGAAATACCAGAATCGCTAAAGGCAACTTCAATAATGGTTAGGCTCACTGTTCTTGAAACAACCCTTTTTAAGTTCAATGAAATTTTAAACTTTCAAAGTGTAACAAAACAAACTATTTTAGAAAATATCAAAGATGTATTAGTGGCATATAATAATCTTATTCTTCAAATTAATAAAAAAGTAGAAAAGGAATCTCAAAAAATTGCAAAACCTCAATAGACTGATATTTATTTACTTATATGACATACAACTTATTTCATTTTAAAATAATTTGGCATTCTTTTTGTGTTAAAAAATGTTAATATTTCAAAAAAAATATTAAATTTGGTTCCCAAATCGCAATAATGAAAAAGACACTACTATTCCTAATTACTTGTTTTACATTTTCTTTTACCAATGCACAAATAAATTCTGAGGCTCCATGGATGAAAGATTTAAATATTCAAAGCAGGACAGCTCCATTAAAATTTAAAGATATTGTTGACGTAGCTAATTCATATTGGAAAAGCCATGACAAAGACGCTAAAGGTAGCGGATACAAACCGTTTAAACGTTGGGAAAACTATTGGAAAAACTTTATTAATGAGGATGGTTTATTACCTACATCCCAAGATTTATGGGATACATGGTTACAAAAAGAAGCTCAAGTAGCCACATTTGATGTATTAGCTGACACAAGTAATTGGATATCACTTGGACCAACAGATTTTGCCAATAGATCTACTTCTACTGCAAATATTGGTCGTATTAATTCTATAACTGTGGATCCTAACAACCCTAATACATATTATGCCGGAGCTCCATCTGGAGGCATTTGGAAATCGACTGATGCTGGTTTAAACTGGAATCCGTTAATTGATGAATTACCTCAAATTGGAGTTTCTGGAATAGCTGTTGATTATAATGATTCTCAAACCATATATATTGCTACAGGGGATGACGATCATTCAGATTCTGTTAGTGTTGGTGTTTGGAAATCTACGGATGGGGGAATTACTTGGTCGCAAACAGGTCTAAACCCAAGTAATTCAAGTGGGGTGATGAATGATATTTATATTAACCCTAACGATTCTAATATGCTATGGGTTGCCACAACTAGCGGACTATATAAAACTATTGACGCTGGTGTAACATGGATAAAAACCCAATCTGGCAGTATTAGAGATTTAAAAATAAAACCCGGTGACCCAAATATTGTATACGCAGTATCTTCTACAGTGTTTTACAAATCTAATGACGCAGGCGATACGTTTACTGCAACGAGTACTGGACTCCCAGTTACTTCTGGACGGTTAGTTATAGATGTTACCCCAGCAAATAGTGACGTCGTTTATGTTGTAAGTGCTACATCTGACAATGGTTATCAAGGTATTTATAAGTCTTCAGATAGCGGTGACACTTTTACTCAAAAAGCTAATACTGTTGATATCTTTGAAAGCACACAATCTTGGTATGATTTAGCACTAGCCGTTTCTGATACAAATGAAAATGAAATTTATGTAGGTGTACTCAACATCTGGAAGTCTATTGATAGTGGAGATAGTTTTACGGTTACAAACTCTTGGTTTCAACATACATCTTCATATACTCATGCTGATATCCATTTGTTACGTTTTTACAATGGAGAATTATATGCAGGTACAGATGGTGGGTTTTTTAAATCTTCTGATAGTGCATCAACTTTTACAGATTTAACAGTTGGCATGGAAATTAGCCAATTTTATAGAATATCTGTTTCTCAACAAACTTCTGGTAAAATAGCTGGAGGATTACAAGACAATGGTGGTTTCGGATTTGCAAATAACCAATGGAATAATTATCACGGCGGAGATGGTATGGAAGGCGTTATTGACCCTAATAACGATAATTTTTATTATGGTTTCATGCAAAACGGTCAGACTTTATTTGTGGCATCTGATTCCGGCCAAAGCGGCAATCAAGGGTTTAATGGCCCTGAAAATGGCAATTGGATTACACCACTTGCAATAAATAGTGAAAGTGAAGTGTTTGCAGGTTATAGTAAAGTGTATCAATTTGCTAATGGATCTTGGACTGCAATTTCACCTTCATTTGGCACAAACATAGATGTTCTTGAAATTGATACTGGAGATTCCAATAATATGTATGTAGCTATTAATAACACCCTAAGAAAAAGTATAGACAAAAGTGTTTCATTTACACAGGTAGCAACCTTTGCTACTGTTATTACTTCTATTGAGGTAAATAATAATGACAGTAATATTGTTTATGTAACAACCTCTGGTACAAATGGGAAAGTACTAAAATCTACAGATGGAGGAAATACATTTGTAGATATTACTGGGGCTTTACCAAACCTTACTAAAAATATTATTAAGCACCAAGCTGAAAACCCTAATAATCCATTATATCTAGGAACTAGTGTTGGGCTTTATCGCTATGATGATAGCACTGCTAATTGGGAGCCTTTTGAAAATAACCTACCAAACACATCAGTAACTGATTTAGCCATTAATTTAAATGATAATAATATTACTGCTGCAACTTATGGTCGCGGTGTTTGGCGGAGCGATTTACCTGCTCAACAATTTGCCGATGATGATGTAAAATTAATAAGTGTAAATAACCCAAATAATAACGATATCATTTGTGGCAATACAACTCCTCAAGTTACTGTAAAAAATAACGGTTTAAATGTAATATCAAGTGTTGATGTTTCCTATACTGTAGATGGAGGTGCTGCCAATAATTTTACATGGACTGGCAATCTTGCATCATTAGCAACGACAACAATAGATTTACCACTATTAAGCTTAATTCAGGGAACTCATAGTTTAAGTATTACCACTACAATAACTAATGATACATTCTTTAATAATAACGATGCAACAACTACATTCTATGCAAACGGCAATGGTGTTTCAGCACAAGTAAACACCTTTGAATCTGATGCAGATAATCTTATAACATTTAATACTGCTGGAGGTGCTTCTCTATGGGAAAGAGGTATCCCAACAGGAACACAACTAAATACTGCAACCTCAGGTACGAGTGTTTATGCAACAAATTTAGTTGGCAATTATACAGATCAAACAAAGTCCTATTTAATATCTGAATGCTACGATTTAAGTGTTATTATCAATCCCATACTTAAATTTAATATGGCTTTTGTATTAGAGTTTGATTGGGATCTTGTGTATGTACAATACACACTTAATCAAGGTGTGTCTTGGACATTACTTGGAAATGCTGGTGATCCAAACTGGTACAATAGTTCAAGAATTGCTGGTGATGGATTAGCAACTCCAGAAAATTGTTTTAACTGTGTTGGTGGACAATGGACTGGAACCAATACAACAATGACGGAATACAGTTATGATTTAGCTGCTTTAGCATCTGAAACTAATGTCATTTTTAGAATTGTATTTCATTCAGACCAAAGCGTAAACGAAGAAGGTGTTGTTATCGATGATTTTGTTGTTGATGGTATTACTCCTGATGATGATGGAGATGGTGTCGGTAACACAGTTGATAATTGTCCTTTAACAGCTAATGCAGACCAATTAGATACAGACGGTGATGGTTTAGGAGATGTCTGTGATGATGACGATGATAATGATGGAATATTAGATGTTAATGACAATTGCCCTTTAACAGCTAATGCAGATCAAGCTGATGATAATGGTGATGGTATTGGCAATGTTTGTGATACAGATAACGACACCATTTTAAATGCTGACGATAATTGCCCACTTACGGCAAATACCGATCAAGCAGATTTTGATAATGATGGTATTGGAGATGTTTGTGATCCTGATGCTGATAATGATGGTGTCCCAAATGCTAACGACCTTTGTAAAAATACACCCATTGGAAATACTGTTGATGCTACTGGATGTTCAGTGTTTACCCTTCCATCAAATAATTTTCAATTACAGATCTCTGGAGAAGTTTGCAGAAGTAGTAATAATGGAAAAATTTCAATTACTGCGGTTCAAACATTAAACTATACTGCACAACTCACAGGAAATGGAGTTGACACTAGTAATGCTTTTACTAACTCTACTGAGTTTACGAATTTAGAAGCTGGAAATTATATGGTTTGTATTACTGTGGAAGCCCAAACTGAATACGAACAATGTTTTAATATAACTATAACACAACCTGAAGATTTAGCTGTAGTTTCTAGTGTAAACGATTCAACCGAAGAAATTTCTTTAGGTTTGAGTGGCGCTGATGAATACTTTATAGAATTCAACGGTCAGATAATTACAACTACACAAAATGAAATAACACTTACTCTAATTAAAGGTGTCAATACATTAAAAGTATTTACAGATACAAATTGCCAAGGCGTTTATCACCAAACTATTAATAACTTTAGTACTATTAAAATTTATCCTAATCCAATAAATGATAATAGACTCACTATTAATATGGTTAATACTTCTTTAGAAAAAGCACATATAAAATTATATTCAATTATTGGTAAATTGATTATATCAAAAACATTCACGTTGCAGAATGGTGCTGTAACAATTGAAATTCCTAATATCTCTAAAGGACTCTATATTTTAGATGTTAATGATGGCATAAACACCACCAATTTTAAAGTTATCAAAAAATGAAAAAAATGAAAAAATTCACTATAATACTCGCATTAACTTTATTGTACAACTGTAGTACAAGTAGTGACGGTGGTGGGACAACACCACCAGTACCACAAGCACCCGCAATTGCTGTTTTAACATTTCCTGACAACAATCAGGAATGTAATCAAGGTGTTGAGTTAAATGCAACTCAAAGTTCGGTAACATTCACATGGAACGCATCGGCTAATACTGATTCCTATGATATTGTATTGAAAAATCTTGATACAGGTATTAGTATGACGCTCTCTTCTAATACCAACGAAAAAACAATTACTATTAATAAGGGGACACCTTATTCTTGGTATGTAGTTTCTAAATCAACAACATCAACTGAAACTGCTCAAAGTGCAATTTGGAAGTTTTACAATTCAGGAGATCCCGTAGAATCGTATGCCCCTTTTCCTGTAGATTTGATTGCACCATCAATGGGTGCTAATTTAAATGGAGTTACAGCGGTAACACTGGAGTGGTCTGGTAGTGATATAGATAATGATATTACTGGATATGATATTTTTATTGATACCTCTTCTCCTCCAACAACACAACTTGGAGGCAATCAAACCGAAACAACAATTGATGCAACAGTAGCTGCTGGAAATGTGTATTATTGGCGTGTTATAACTACTGATAGCCAAGGCAATAATTCAGAATCTGAAATATTTTCTTTTAGAGTCGATTAACCCTCTAAATACAATCTCAAAAAAAGCAGTTAAAAAATTAATTTAACTGCTTTTTTATTTTATATGTCTTAATTTTTTGTTAAGATGTAACAAAATTGGCTTTTAGGCTTCTAAATAATAAGTAAATTGTACAAAATAAATACTATAAAACAATGAAAATCAATCAAAGAAAAATTTTGCTTTTAAGTATATTTGCCTTTTTAGGGCTTATTGCTTGCAAAGAAGATTCAAAAAAAGACATGGCTGAAGTTGAAAAAATTCCTGGAATTAATCTAGAGAATATGGACACTACAGTAAATCCAAAAGATGACTTTTACAATTATGTAAATGGTAATTGGATAAAAACAAACACTATTCCTGAAGACGAAGCAAGTTGGGGAGGATTTGGTGTATTACGTAAATCAACTCGAAAAGATGTAATAGATATTATTAATACGTCAAAAGAATTGGGTACTTACGAAGAAGGTACTGACCAAAAGAAAGCTTTACTTCTTTTTGAAACAGAGTTAGATACCTTAGCACGAGACAAAGCAGGATTAACACCTTTACTACCCTTACTAAATGCTATTGATGGTATTACTAGTATTCGAGATATGCAAACTGTTTATGCTAAAACTTTGGGTGTAGATGCTCCCTTTTTTGGACTTCAGGCATTTCCTGATTTGAATGATAGTAGTATGAATGCTTCCTACATTGTTCAAGGAGGTCTAGGATTACCTGATCGCGATTATTATGTATTGCAAGATTCAAAATCTAAAGAACGTCGTTCTCAATACATAGATCATATTACAAGAATGATGAAATATATTGATTATAGTGAAGCTGATGCTAAAGCTGCTGCAGAAATGATTTTGGCAATTGAAACACAGTTAGCTGAGCCACAATTAGACAAAATTCAAAGTCGTGATATTAGTAATTTCAATAACCCTAGAACTATTGCTGAATTGTCTGAAATAACACCAGCCATAGATTGGAATAAATTTATAAATGACTTGGGTGTTGAAAAAGAAATAGATACGGTTTATGTAGTAGAGTTAAAATATATGAAGGAACTTCAAAAGGTTTTAACTTCAACTTCAATTGACGACATTAAAACACTTATGAAATGGTCTACTTTAAATGGTCAAGCAAATAATTTAACTGTAGAGCTTGAAAAAGCTAATTGGAATTTTTATAATAAAACCTTAAGAGGCACTAAAAAACAACAGCCTGCAGAAAATAGAGCTATGGATCATGTAACTGGTCGTGTTGGACAAGCCATAGGTAAATTATATGTGGATGCAAAGTTCCCGCCCGAAGCTAAAGAAAAAGCTGAAAAAATGATAGCTAATGTAATCACTGCATTTAAAGCTAGAATTAACAAGCTTGATTGGATGGGAGAAGAAACAAAACAAAAAGCCATTGAAAAATTAGATAAATTCACAGTAAAAATTGCCTATCCAGATGAGTGGGAAGATTATTCTGAATTGATGATAAAAGAAGGGAATAGTTACGCAGAAAATATGATGGCTCTTTCTGATTGGAACATTAAAGAAAATCTAGCAGACATTGGCGAACCAGTTGATAAAACAAAGTGGAATATGCCACCTCAAATGGTAAATGCTTATTTTAATCCTTTTAACAATGAAATTGTATTCCCCGCTGCCATTTTACAACCACCTTTTTATAATTATACAGCAGATGATGCCGTAAATTACGGTGCAATTGGTGCTGCAATTGGTCATGAAATATCTCATGCTTTTGATGATCAAGGAGCGCAATTTGATAGTGACGGAAACCTAGTGAATTGGTGGACACCAGAAGATTTAACTGAGTTTAAGAAAAGAGGTATTGCTTTGGCTGAACAATATAGTGCAATAGAAGTCATGGATAGCCTATATATTAACGGAAGATTTACTTTAGGTGAAAATATTGGCGACCTTGGAGGTGTTCTAGGAGCTTATGATGGATTGCAGCTTCATTTTAAAGAAAACGGTAGACCAGAAGATATTGATGGTTTTACTGCAGAACAACGTTTTTTTATGTCTTGGACAACGATTTGGAGAACATTAACGAGACAAGACGCATTAGAAACTCAAATTAAAACTGACCCACACTCTCCTGGAATTTATAGAGCCATTCAACCGCTTAAAAATATTGATGCCTTCTATGAAGCATTTAATATTAAAGAAGGTGACAAAATGTGGTTAGCTCCTGAAAAGAGAGTTAGAATTTGGTAAAAACCAAATAAAATAATCATAAAAAAAGCAGCTCTTAGAGCTGCTTTTTTTATTACTAATAATATTTAATCCTTTTTTACAGGTGTTTTTTTAGCTAGTAACGCATTTTTACTAATCTGAGCCAGATTAAAATTAGGAGCTACTTGCAATGCCTCATCTAAAAGGGCAATAGCTGCATCAATATTTAGCTCATTGTTTTCTTTAAATTTAATCAAGCCTTTTAAATATAAAAATGCTGCTTTAACTGGTACTTGATAAGGTGTTTGCATTTCATAAAACGTACGTTTCATATCCTCTTTTGCATTTGCAATACCATAAGTAATATTTACTGAAGCTCCAATTAAATCATCCAACTGAATTTTTAAATCTGCTAATTCATAAGCAATCATAACATTTGGTTTACGCTTAAATAATTCTGTAAACTGTTCTACAGCTAGTTTGGGTTGGTTTATTGCTTGTAAAGACACTGCCTTTACCTCAACAGCCATATCAGAATCATCTTCATTTCGTTTAACACCTATAGTGTTCAAAGCTTGGATATGCTTGCCATCATTCATATACAGCACAGCTAAAGTATCTAATCTTGCTTTATTAGGAGATAAAATATTTAAATGTGTTAATGCGTTAATAACACCTTGTACATCTCCTTGGATTTTCATTTGTTTATAAAATGCTTCATAATGCTTTAGCAATGCATTATTGTCTTGAGCATTTATTTGAAATGCAAGAATAAACACTAATATTCCTAATAACTTTTTCATACGCTTAAATTTTAATAATTATTTTGATAAAAGTAAATTTATTAATCCTAGTTTCATCTATCTATAATTATTTTTTTGGTAAAACTAAATAATTAGAATTCTAATCACTAAAATGGAAGGAACTATTTTATTTAGTAGTAAGTTTTTTATCATTTTATTAAGATTTTTAAGGCCATTCACATATATCAAAATTAAAATTTAGGCTAACTCATTAAAAATAAGTAACTTTAAAGAGCAACTAAAATTAAATATCATGGGAATTAAAAGTTTTCTAGGTTCAAGAAGAAAGCAGCAAAATACATCTAAAGAGGTCCCCGTAAAGGTTAGTGATTATATGACCAGAAAGTTAATAACATTTAAATCTGACGAACGTATGGAGAAAGTTATTGATACTCTAATAAAGTATCGCATTTCCGGAGGACCTGTTGTTAATAATAAACATGAACTTATTGGTATTATTTCAGAAGGAGATTGTATTAAACATATTAGCGAAAGCCGTTATTACAATATGCCAATGGATAATAATACTGTTGAAAAACATATGATTAAGAATGTTGATACCATTGATGGTAATATGAATATTTTTGATGCTGCTAATAAATTTTTAGAATCCAAACACCGTAGATTTCCGATATTAGAAAATGGAAAATTAGTTGGGCAAATAAGTCAAAAAGATATTTTAAAAGCTGCGTTAAAATTAAAAGGACACAATTGGAAATAATCTTAACTTTCTCGTTTAACTAAAGCATAAAAATCGCCTTCTAGAGGCAAGTATCCTTGATCATATACAAAATAATATACGGTTCCTTTTTTTGTAGTATAAATGCTTGTAAAATAATTGAAATCAAACCCCCTTTCTATGAGTTTAGCTCTTGAAGTTTTTGTTTTTTGTTCTGGATTTAATACTTCTAAAATTCTATAATTTTTACGTAACCTATTATTAGTATTCCTAATTAAGTTTTTGGTGTCTTTATTAAACTTATTATTATACGAATTTCTACAGGCATCACTGCAAAATTTCTTATCTATACGACCCACTATTTTTTCACCACATTCAGGACATTGTTTCATAATCTTCTCTTTTTAATTCATACCATGACGCTATTTTATCTTCAAACTTAAAATCATTAATATATTTTAAACCAATTTTTTGCAATATTTTGTTGGACGCTATGTTTTCTATTTCGGCAGCACCAACTATTAGCTCTAAATTTAACTCCTTAAAACCATAATCTAGAATAGCTAAAGAAGATTCTGTCGCATAACCTTTTCCCCAAAAAAGCGGAATAAATCTGTAGCCAATATCGTAAAAATCTCTTTTACCATTAAGTTCTTCCTTTTCATCCGTATTTAATTTTAAACCTGACCAGCCAATAAAGTCGCCTGAAGATTTTTCTATTGCTGCAAAACGTCCAATTCCTCTTTCTACATATTGCTTTCTTATAAATTGAATAATCTCCATTGCTTTTTCTTTTGTTTTAATAGGCTTATTTCCTAAATATTTATGTACAGTTGCGTTAGAATCCAACTCAAAAATACCTTCAACATCAGTTGTACGTATCTCTCTTAAAATTAAGCGTTCTGTTTCTATATGTATTTTCATTTGTTTTCAATCATTTTTGATACTAATTCTTTAAATAGTTTGTATGCAACCATTGCTGTCATATTATTTACATCTCTTTTTGGATTTAACTCTACAATATCTGCTCCTACAATAGGAACCTTGATTAATTGTATAATAGAAATAAGATTTCTTGTAGTCAATCCTCCTGGCTCATGATGCGAAATTCCAGGTGCAAAAGCAGGATCGAGAACGTCTAAATCTAATGAAATATAAAGTGGGTCTTTTAGTTTAATTATAAAGTCCATATTAAAATCTTTCATTTCTATTATGTTAACATGATACTTTTTTGCTTGTTCTTTTTGATGTGTGTTTAAAGTACGAACGCCAACTTGAGTTAAAGAGTTTAATATTCCTTTCTCCATCAACCTTGCAAAAGGAGAAGCATGAGAAAATGGATTGTTTTCAAAATTATGATAAAGGTCTGCATGTGCATCAAAATGCAATACATTTAAATTTTTATACATATTTGTATGAGCTTCAATAACTGGAAACGAAACTGAATGATCTCCTCCAAGGCTAATTATCTTATCTCTCGGTGTTAATTCATTGAGTATAGTTTGCTTAATTTTTCTATAAACCCATTCAGGGTTATTATCGGGAAAAGTCAAGTCTCCTAAATCTATATAATTTTCACCTTCAACTATTTCTACACCATGTTCACAAAAACGGTTTGCGGAACCTTCAGTATCCATAAGTCTAATTCTTGACGGTGCCGAAGCCGAACCTTTTTTATAAGATGAGTTATCGTCATATGGAATCCCTATTAGTTTAATCATTTTGCTTTACAAAAATTATATTATTAGTATTCTCACTATCTTTTCTATTTTCATCTTGTAAAAACCCATTCTTAATTAAAAGTTTTTTTGAAGCTTTATTATCTTTATGTGTAAATGCTTCTATTGTTTTAAAACTAGCAGTATGAAATCCAAAATCTAATACTGTGTTCAAAGCTTCTGTCATTATACCCTGACCTTGATACTGTGGAAACAAATCATAACCAACTTCAGCAACCGTGCTGTTTTTATTAAAATTCCATAGGCAAATGGTCCCTAATAATTTTGTATTTTCTTGTAATGAAATTACCCAATGGTAAATGCTGTTATTAGGAATACCTTTATGTATTCTTTTTATAAATACTTCTCCATTTTTATCCCTTCTTGAAATAGGTCTTTCAATAAATTCATTAACTTTTTTATCTGTTCTTATCCTAAATACATCTTTGCTATCAGACATTACTAAGCGACGTAGTTTAAGTCTTTTAGTTGTTAATTCTGGAAAATTATGTGACCTTTCTTGAGTCATGTTACTTAATGAATTACATTAATTGTTTTGAGTGCATCCAAATACTCTACAACAAGCCCGAACGGAATTGATCCAAACTCTGCTGATAGTAAATTGCGGATTTCTAATACATTATTTTTTCCATTTACAAAATTCAGTGCTTCGTAAGCATATTCAGAACCACTTCCTCTTAAACCCTTATAATTTAACAATCCTGGTGTTTTTTTATTGGCATCATAATGTGCTGAGAAATAGTCGTATCCAAACACCGACATTGGACCTTTTACATTAGCATTTCTTTTGTAAACAATGTTAGCGTTTTCATTATTTAAAACGCGTTCTTGTCCTTTTCCAATGGTGATTTGCAGATTAGATAAAAACATAGAATAATCATCACGAAATTCATCCGTTGTATTTGCAAATGGCAAAATAGAATTAAATCTTTCAGCCTCATGAATCCAAAAATAATATTTCATATTTTCACGTTCTTCAAAGGATAATCCACCTGACAACTGAAGCATCTCTGAACTTCGTTTTAGTACTTGGCGTTCTAGTAAACTAACTAATAAAGGTAAATCTTCAGTTCCAAAATCAGCTAGAAAATAGCCACTGCTGGCGCCAATAAATGCCGAGCGTTTTAACTTGGTAGGATCAATATTTGCCGGAACATCATAATTGGTATGAATATACCGATCTGGCCAGTCGTGCAAATATATTGAGGGTATTCTAAAAGAGCCTTCGCTGTACACTTCAAAATCGCTTCCCATGTGAAACTGGCCCAATACAGCATGAAGCGCTTCCTTGCCTCCTTCTTTAGAGACCATTGGGTATTTCACCTCTAGCCCACTTGCATAATCATCAGAGTTTTTATTCACAAAATCCCCAAAAGTTTCAGCGACATCATTGATAAACGAGGCGATGCTTTGCGGACTACGAGACACATGAAAAATAGCTTTAGTTTTTGGTCCTCCTCCTACCATATCCATATGAATGTTAAATTTTATGCTGTTGGCAAATTCTGATCTATAATTAAGCAATGCTGTAGTCCCTTCAATTTCGGGCGACCAAATAAACCGAATGGTACGTTTTGGTCGTTCAATTTTATGCTCATCAATGAGTTTTTTAAGCGTTCGCGCAACTTCAAGTATTGCCACACAACCGCTGGCGTTATCATTAGCTCCAGGAAGTGGATGGTCTAAATGACATGTAAACGCAATCTCTTCTTGCTTTAATTTAGAGTCCGAACCTTCAATAACAGCTGTTAAGATTTCATAATTTCCCGGATGCTGACCAGCAATAACTTTGGCACGCAAGGTAACCGATTCACCATTTTTAAGTCGCGATTGAAAAGCCCTTGCTTGCTTTAAAGAAACCATAAAGGCAAAAGTTTTAGTTTTGGAAAAAGTCTCTAAATGTCCCCAACGAATAAGATTTTCGTTTTCTTTATACCAAGCGGTAACTTGGTTTTGAGCATAACTAATAATACCAACAGCACCATATTTTTCAACAGCCAATGGTACGACTTGCCCGGGTTGTGATGCTGTTAAAACCAATTTCCCTTTTAAATCTTTATTTGTATAATCTGCTTCAGATGTTCCTTTACCAACATCTATAAGTTGCGCCGTAACTTCATCGCTTTCACTGTCTTCTGCCAATACCAAAGGCATAGATTGCCAGTCGGCAATTTTGGTTTTATTAATAGTTTTTCCATTTTGTTGTTCTACTTCCCATAGTTCGGCAAAATCGGCATCCCAGGCCATTCTGGATTTTTGTGTACCATACATCGTTTTGCCATCGGTAGGTATTTTTATCAATTCAATAGATTCTAAATGATAGCCTTTAAGCTTCGACCGAATAAAACCAATGGCGTTGTTATAATCTTTGGAACCTCTCATACGATGCAAACGCGAGATGAATTCTAAATTTCGCATAGCGGATTCTCCTGATAATTCTTCATTGAGCTGTTTTACAAGTTCTTCCTGGCCTAAAGGTACATGTTGTGCAACAACTGAATAATTACTTAATAATAAAAAGAATGCTAAAAGTATTTTAGAATTAATTATTTGTTTCTTCATTATTGGGATTAATTAGTATAAATATTCAACAATATACAAAATATTATTCGTTTACAAACGACTACAAACATTTACAAACGATTT
>CAYQME010000010.1:53903-57049 GCA_964418645.1 uncultured Flavobacteriaceae bacterium | reverse complement strand
AACCGATAAGCGAAACTACTCCGTATAAACCCTGTTTTCTTGTTCAGCAACTCTTATAAACGTAGTGCGTTTGGTGAGCTCTTTTAAGCGTTGTGCTCCAACATAAGTACAAGTACTACGTAATCCTCCCAAAATATCTTGCAATGTCGTATCAACATTTCCTTTAAAAGGGACATCTACAATTTTTCCTTCGCTTGCTCTGTATTCTGCAACTTCGCCAACATGTTTTTTCATTGCTTTACTAGAGCTCATGCCATAAAATTGCTTGTAAGGTTTGCCATTGCGTTCTACCATTTCGCCACCACTTTCGGTATGTCCAGCAAACATACCTCCAAGCATTACAAAATCGGCTCCTGCACCAAAGGCTTTGGCAATATCACCAGGATATGCACAACCACCATCACTAATAATTTGCCCGCCCAAGCCATGCGCTGCATCAGCACACTCTATAATTGCAGATAATTGTGGGTAACCAACACCTGTTTTTACGCGTGTTGTACACACAGAACCCGGACCAATACCAACCTTTATAATATCGGCTCCTGCAAGTAGTAATTCTTCAACCATTTCGCCTGTAACTACATTACCAGCAATAATAACCTTGTCAGGATAAGTGTCTCGAGTTTGCTTTACAAAATCGGCAAAACGTTCGGTATAGCCATTGGCAACATCAATACAAATAAATTTAATACGCGTGTTAAAACTGAGTATAGTATTTAGTTTTTCTACATCTTTGGGCTTTATCCCTGTACTTATCGCTAAATAATCTGTAATACTATCGAGAGCATTTGACATAAACACATTCCAATCGGTAATGGAGTAATGTTTATGAATCGCTGTAATTAATTTGTTTTTAGCAAGTACTGTTGCTATTTCAAAAGTACCTACAGTATCCATATTTGCAGCAATAATAGGGATACCTTCCCAATTATTATGAGCATGTAAAAATGTAAACTCTCGTCCTAATGAAACTTGTGATCGGCTTTTTAAAGTAGAACGTTTAGGGCGAATCATAACATCTTTGAAGCCTAACTTTAAGTCCTGTTCTATGCGCATTATCTTTGATGTATTTGGTTACATCCAAAGGTATTAAATTTGAAAATCAAAGATTGTCAATTTTCAAAAATAATTTATTAACATACTGCATTACTTCACAGCAATCATGCTAATTTCTACATTCACATCTTTGGGTAAGCGTGCTACTTGAACGGTTTCGCGAGCAGGAGCAGAGGCTTCGTCAAAGTAGCTTCCATAGACTTCATTTATTTGTGTGAAATTAGTCATATCGCTAATAAAAATAGAGGACTTTACTACATTTTCAAAATGCATTCCGGCAGCTTCTAAAACTGCTTTCATGTTATTCATTACTTGTTTTGTTTCAGTTTTTATGTCGCTTAAAACCAGTTCTCCTGTTTCTGGATTAAAAGCAACTTGCCCAGAGGTGTAAAGTGTATTATCACTTAAAACAGCTTGACTATAAGGACCAATTGGAGCAGGTGCTTTAGTAGTTGTAATTATTGTTTTCATTAAAATAGTTTTTATATCATTTCTTCGAAAGAAGAAATCTCATTATTTATTCTTTACTATTAATTTTTTATAAATTCACAAATCAATATCTATTTAATCTAAAGCTGTCTATCGCGTTGTCTGCGTTTATCATATTTAATATCCTTTAGAATACCAGATTTTATACCAATAAAGAAATTCCAAGAGGTATTTGTGCTAAACGGAATCCAAGAAAAATTCATACGCCAACTCGATAGATCGCGTTCAAAGCGTAATTGCGTGTATGTGATGCCATTATTTTTTAAATCGTAACCTGATGAAGCACCAATAGTCCAACGTGGTGAAATATCAATATCCCCAGAAAACATCAGAGAATGTGATGATATTTCATTCTGTCGCCGTGTATTGGAATAATTTACAGCATAGGCAATTCGTAAATTCCAAGGTATTTTATAGCTGTACATGGCGCTTGGTTTTTCCTTTTCATCATCGTCATTGCCTGGCGTAAGCCTGTTATCAGCAAAATCTTGCGGCTTTCCAAATAAATCATCGTCACGTCCTCCACTGCGTCTGGATTCTTCTCTTGCAGCTTGGTCTTCAGGTCTATCTTTATTATTTCTACTTGATAAGGTGTAGTTTGCTGTTATATTAGCACTAGTAAGTCTAAATAAACTCCCGCCATTATTAATGTTGAATATGTTAATTTTATTGTTATTATTATCTAATGCATAAGGATCAAGAGTTGCTCCAAAATTTATGCTCATCTTATTATTAAAAATTTGAGTTCCTCCTGTCATTCTAACAGGGCTCCATCGTAAAGAATCTGCAGAAATGTTGTACGATGTTGAAAAGTTTAAATTATTGAGGAGCGTAATTTTTTTGGGTTCGGTTGCCGTGCTATCCTTATCTCTTACTTTTGCTTCAAATATATTACTTAAAGAAAGTCCTATCGAGCTAGAATAAGTATTTCCAGGAGCTCCAAAAATAGATTGTTCAAAGCGGGTATATTCTACTTCATCTTGTGTGGTGCCGTCTGCGTCAACAACTTCATAAGAATCATAATATTGAGAAAATGCAGGAGAAATACTATAACTTATTGACGGTCTCATAACATGCCGTATAGCTTGTATTTTTTTATCCTCACCAAAATCAAACATACCATAAATTGTAGTTCCTAAACTGGTGCTAAAATTATAAGTTCTAAAAGCATCAAACCCTTTTTTATCAGTAACAACAACTTCTTGGTTAGGGATATCAAAAGATTTTTCAATTGTGTTAAGTGTCCATGTTTCTTGATAATTAGTACTGGCACTCATACTAAAATATTTAAATACTTTAAAGTTGGTGCTTATGGGAATACTGTGCTGCATACCCACTTTGGCATCATCAAACATTTCTTTTTTAAAGAATAACGAGTCGGTGGTTTCAATCCTATTTTCCCCACGCACATTGTATTGCAAGTTTATATTTTGTAGAATCCCTTTTTTACTACCAACTTTAGGCGCAAAGGGAAAAATCCTACCCACACTACCTTGAAATGTAGGGAGTGTCATATTAATAGTTTCTGTATTTGTATTTTGTGAATGTGTAGCCGTTAAACTTACATTTACTTGCGGTTCACCTTGAAACGTTTTTGAATA
>CAYQME010000010.1:0-53803 GCA_964418645.1 uncultured Flavobacteriaceae bacterium | reverse complement strand
CTACCATTAGTGTAATAATCGCCTAAAACGGTTAAATCAAAATAATCACTAACAGCAAAATAATAGCCTCCATTTTGAATATTATATCCTCTGTCATTATTTTGTCCGAAAGATGGAAAAATAACGCCAGAAGTACGCTTTTTGGTTAGTGGAAAATAAGCAAAAGGCATCCCTATTGGTGTTGGTACATCCGCAATAAACATGTTTGTTAATCCTGTTACTACTTTTTTGCCTGGAACAACTTTTGCATTGCGCATTAAAAAATAATAGTCTGGGTTTTCTTGATCTTCTGAAGTGGTAAACTTACCGCGTTTAATAAAATATACTGAATCGTTTTCTTTCTTAGTAAGATCTGCTATTATGTAGCCACCACTTTGCTCGGTTCTGGAATTGAAAATCAATGCTTTTTGCGTATCAAAATTAAATCGGATAGAATCAGGTTCTACAACGTCACTACCTTGTTTAAAAACGGGTGCTTGACTGTAATTGCCTAATGTATCTTTTAAGCGTCCTGCATATACTTCATTCTTAGCATAATCAATAACAATAATACCTGCTGTAATTTCCATATCCTCGTAATTTATTTTGGCTTTATCGTGTAAATAAATTTTTTGAGTGCGTTGATTTATAGATACGTATTCACTGGCAGTATACTTAACAATGCCTTTTAAAAACCCTTCTTTAGGTATAATAGAATCTAATTTTACAGTATCCTGTGTCCTAGGGTTTAATTCTGGTTTATTAGCAATTAAGGAATCTATTGCCACAACCGTAGTATCTTTTTTAGCTATGGGCTTTATTTTAGTTTTGGTTGGCGGAATATCTTGCGCATAGCTAAAAGTGTTTATAAACACAGTAAAACTAAAGGTAAAAAGTATGTGAAAGATATTTGTTCGCAACGCTTTTAGATGTATTTTTGTAACAGTATGGCTCGGTTTTTGAATTGCCAAAACTACATATTTTTTTTTCATTATAAATTATTAATATGGAATGAAAAAATAATATTTAGTTTACCACTGTCCATAATTTATGACAAATTTTTTTCAGAGGAAAGTTACACATATTTTTTTGTGATTATTTTAATAAATCAAAAAATTAAATTTTAAACTTATGCCCAACTAGATTAAGTAATAAACAGAGTTCTAAAACCGTTAAAATCTCTATGCAAACGAATATTAAATATCTTTTAGTATCTCTTACATTTTTATTAACATCTGTTGTTTTTGCTCAAAATACTGCAGATAAATTTGTTGTGGTTTTAGATGCAGGGCATGGTGGTAACGATCCTGGAAATATTGGTAATGGTTTTAAAGAAAAGAATATTGCACTAAGTATTGTTTTGAAGATTGGTTTAGAATTAGAACAAAATGATGATATAAAAGTTATCTATACAAGAAAAAAAGATGTTTTTGTCGATTTGCACAAACGCGGTGCAATTGCTAATAAAGCTGATGCCGACTTATTTGTCTCTGTACACTGTAATGCACATCATACACAAGCTAATGGTACAGAAACTTGGGTTTTGGGAACTAAGCGAGGGGAAACTAACTTTAATGTAGCCAAGCGTGAGAATGAAGTTATTTTTTTGGAAGAGGATAATGAAAAGCACTACGAAGGTTTTAATCCTAACAATCCTGAATCCTTAATTGGAATAACGTTGATGATGGAAGATTATTTAGACCAAAGTATTCAATTAGCAACCTATATTCAAGATAATTTTAAAAATAAATTAAAGCGAAAGAGTAGAGGTGTTAAGCAAGAAGGATTTATTGTATTGCATCAAACATATATGCCAAGTGTACTTATAGAAACAGGTTTTTTGTCTTATAGAAAAGAAGGGGTTTATTTAAATTCTAAAAAGGGACAAAAAGCCATGGCAAGTGCAATTAAAGTTGCCATTTTAAAATATAAGGAAAACTTAAATAAGAGTTTTGATACTTCAATATTTATAAATTCAAAGAATAATGATTTATCATCAATATCTCCCGAAGTAATTTTTAAAGTACAAATTGCTGTTGGTTCACGAAAATTAGAAACTAAAGCTTATAATTTTAAAGGTTTAAAAGGGGTTACTCTAGAAAAAATCGACAAAGGCTACAAATATTTTTATGGAGAAACCTCAGATTATGATGAGATTCTAATGAAAAAAGAAGAAGCACTACAAAAAGGATATACTAGCAGTTTTATTGTTGCGTTTAAAAAAGGAAAACGCATTAAAGTAAAAACTCCTTCAAATTGATGTCCTTCTTAAATTAATTGCTAATTTTGTGACTAATCAAAAACATTTACATTGAAAATATCTAGAGAAGTAAAGGTGGCAATTTTGGTAATCTCCAGTTTGTTGCTAATTATATATTTATTCAATTATTTAAAAGGAAATAATCTTTTAGACTCATCGCGCACATTATATGTGGTTTATGATAATGTTGAAGGTATTGCATCATCAACTCCTGTGACTATAAATGGACTAGCTATAGGTAAAGTGCAAAATATAGATTTTGTAGGTGATAATTCAGGAAATATTAAAGTTACACTATTAATAAATAGTGATTTTGAGTTTTCTAAGAACAGTATAGCCGAATGCTATGAAGCTGGATTAATTGGAGGGAAAGCCATTGCCATAATTCCTGCTAATGATAGTGCTAAGAATGCAGAAAAAGGAGATTATTTAGTGGGTACGGTTAAAGCAGGTTTAACAGAACTTGTAAACCAAAGACTAACACCTTTACAAGGGAAAATTGAAGCAATGATGGTTAGTGCCGACATACTTTTAACTAATATTAATGAAGTTTTTGATGAGCAAACTAAAAGTAATCTTAGAAACAGTGTGTCTGAGCTTTCTGCTACAATTACGTCTTTCAAAAAAACATCTATTACGTTAAATATGTTAATTACTGAGAACCAAAGTAAACTTAATAATACATTAAGTAATTTTGAAAATACTTCATCAAATCTTGCTAGCATTACCGATTCAGTGGCCAAAGCAAACTTAAGCGGAACAATTTCAGAGCTACAAACTACTATTTCAAGTTTTAACACAGTGTTATCATCTATTGAGAATGGAGAAGGTACTATAGGTAAATTACTAAACGATGAAGCCTTATACAATAACCTTAAAGGTACTACAAAAGAAATGGAAGCACTTTTGAAAGACATTAAATTGCACCCAAAACGTTATTTCAGAATTTTATCCAAAAAAGAAATCCCATATAGCGAAAACTAATTAGACTAACCCTTAAGGCATGAACTACTTACCAAACATACTTTTTGCTGTTGCACTTATTTTAGGTTTAGGATATTTTATTAGAAATATTAAAAAGCTTATTCGCAACATTAAGTTGGGGCAAGATATAGATGTTAGCGATAATAAATCGCAACGTTGGAAGAATATGGCTATGATTGCTTTAGGACAAAGTAAAATGGTACGTCGTCCTATTGCAGGTTTTTTTCATGTTATAGTTTATGTAGGCTTTATTGTTATTAATATTGAAGTACTAGAAATTATTATTGATGGCTTGTTTGGAACACATCGTATATTTTCTGAAATAAGTACTATTTATGGATTGTTAATTGGCATTTTTGAAATATTAGCTGTTTTAGTTTTAATAGCTGTAATTGTATTTTGGATTAGACGAATGATAATTCGTATTCCACGTTTTTGGAATAAAGAAATGACCAAGTGGACTAAAAACGACGCCTTAAATATTCTTTATTTTGAAATGGTACTTATGAGTCTATTCTTAATTATGAATGCTACAGATACGCATTTCCAAGAAATGGCTTCTGGTAATATAATTAGTCAATATTTGGCACCTTGGTTTAACAATTTACCTGAAACTACTGTACACTTAATTGAGCGTAGTGCATGGTGGATACATATTTTAGGAATTTTAGTGTTCTTAAACTATTTATATTTTTCTAAGCATTTGCATATTTTATTAGCATTCCCTAACACCTATTATGGAAGTTTAAAACCTAAAGGAGAGTTTAATAATTTAGAAGCTGTCACTAAAGAAGTCATGTTAATGATGGATCCTAATGCAGACCCTTTTGCTGCACCACCTGAAGGAGGAGTTGATGTAGAACCTGCGAAATTTGGAGTTAGCGACGTACAAGATTTAAATTGGGTACAACTTCTAAACGCATATACGTGTACCGAATGTGGACGTTGCACTAGTGAATGTCCTGCTAACATTACAGGAAAAAAGCTATCACCTCGTAAAATCATGATGGATACTCGTGACCGTTTGGAAGAAGTTGGAAAGAATTTAGATGTAAATAATGGAGAGTTTAAAGATGACGCTAAACAATTGCTGGATGATTATATTTCAAGAGAAGAACTTTGGGCATGTACATCTTGCAATGCCTGTGTAGAAGCTTGTCCTGTGAGCATAAACCCCTTGTCTATAATATTAGAAATGCGTCGTTATTTAGTAATGGAACAATCAGCAGCACCTAACGAGTTGAATACAATGATGACAAATATTGAAAATAATGGAGCACCTTGGCCATATAATCAAATGGATAGATTGAATTGGAAAAATGAGTAGTATAAAGAATGAAGTATGTAAAGCCCTTATATT
Organism: uncultured Flavobacteriaceae bacterium; assembly: GCA_964418645.1. Taxonomy (GTDB): domain Bacteria; phylum Bacteroidota; class Bacteroidia; order Flavobacteriales; family Flavobacteriaceae; genus JAADHG01. Next base: position 49,220 of record CAYQME010000010.1, on the reverse strand, counting down.
ATCTAGGAGCATTATTAATGTGTTGTTGTTGTATTAATTATAGTGCAGCACAGAAACGGAATTATACTGTAGATTCTTTACAAATAAAGGTCTATACTGAAATTGAATATGTTAATAGACAGCCAAAAGACATTATGGTTAAAAAAGTATTTTGTGATTATTGTACCAATAATCAAATAAAATATATAGGAGAAAAAGCAAAAGAGTTTGCTTTTTATGATCGATATAATCCAAAAAAAAGAATAGTAAATGGTATGAGAAGGTTTGCAATTATAATAAGAGTTTCAAAAAAAGATTTTTTAGCAATTAGAGATGAATAAAGAAGAAGTAGAAAAGTTATTACATGACAAAGTAGAAGCAGGCGAGCATGTAAGTCCAGTATTGCCAGAAGGCGTAAAAAATTATTTAATAGATATCGATGGTACGGTAGGTGAAGATATCCCTAATGAAGAACCAGAGCGGATGTTAACCGCTAAGGTGTATCCGGATGCTTTAGAGATTTGTAATAAGTGGTATGACCAAGGGCACATGATTTGTTTTTTTACATCAAGAACAGAAGTACATCGTGAGTATACAGAAACTTGGTTAAAAAAACATGGCTTTAAGTACCACAGTTTATTAATGGGTAAACCTAGAGGAGGTAATTACCATTGGATAGATAATCACCTTGTGAAAGCAACTCGTTTTAGAGGTAAATTCACAGATTTGGTAGATAAAGAGGTAACTATTGAAGTATTTGATGATGGTAAACACGAATAGTATTAAACGGTTTTTATAAATGAGTGAAGTAATCAAAGTACCAACAATGGCTGAGTTTTTAGCTCAAGGCAAGCAACCTGAAGTATTATTTTGGGTGGGTTGTGCAGGAAGTTTTGACGATCGCGCTAAAAAAATAACAAAAGCCTTTGTAAAATTATTAAACAAAGCCAATGTTGAATTTGCAGTGCTTGGGACTGAAGAAAGTTGTACTGGAGATCCTGCAAAACGTTCTGGAAATGAATTTTTATTTCAAATGCAAGCGGTAACTAATATAGAAGTGCTTAATGCTTACGAAATCAAAAAAATTGTAACAGCTTGTCCACATTGCTTTAATACACTTAAAAATGAATACCCTTTTCTAGGAGGAAATTATGAAGTCATGCATCACACGCAATTTTTAAAAAGTTTGCTAGATGATGGTAGGTTAACTGTTGAAGGCAGTAAGTTTAAAGGCAAACGTATAACTTTTCATGATCCCTGTTATTTAGGTCGTGCAAATGACGTATATGAAGCACCTAGGGAACTCATTCAGAGATTAGAAGCAGAGTTAGTTGAAATGAAAAATTGTAAGCGCAACGGTTTATGTTGTGGTGCAGGTGGTGCACAGATGTTTAAAGAACCTGAAAAAGGCGATAAAGACATTAATATTGAGCGAACTGAACAAGCATTGAAAACAAAACCAGAAATTATTGCAGCAGGATGTCCATTTTGCAATACCATGATGACCGACGGAATTAAAGTCAAAGAAAAAGAAGGTAATGTTGCTGTAATGGATATTGCAGAACTGGTTGCTAATGCACAAGATTTATAATGAATCTTTGGTATTCTTAAGTGTCATATTGAGTATGTAGAAGTGAAGGCATGAATCCACAATCAAAAACCGCAATTTTTAAATCAAATAATGCTAGTAGATTTTAACATATTACCAGAAACATCAAGAGTTTGGATTTATCAGGCCAATCGTTCATTTTCTGAAAATGAACTGGAGGAGATTACTTCTAAACTGGATACGTTTATAGAGAATTGGACAGCACATGGAAGTGATTTACAATCTGGCTACGAAATTAAATATAAGCGATTTATAGTATTGGCTTTAAATCAAAACTTGAATGCTGCATCTGGATGTTCAATTGATGCTTCAGTTAAATTCATCCAGCAATTAGAACAAACTTATAATGTAGATTTACTGGATAAAATGAATGTTTCCTATAAACAAGGTGAGTTTGTTGCCTATAAATCTTTGGTAGATTTTAGGAAAATGGCGAAACAAAAAGCGGTATCCAAGAATACCATTGTATTCAATAATCTAGTGACAAATAAGGCAGAATATCTTGATAATTGGGAAGTACCTGCTAAGGATAGTTGGCATAATCGCTTTTTAAATTAGTAGTATTCGTCATTCCCATTGCATCAAAGAGTCTAATTTAATTCATAGGCACATCTAATAGTTAATTTCTTAGTTTATAAAACTATCTTAAAGTCTATTTATCTTCTTTATAAATATGTTATTTTGGCTTAGATTATCGTTATATACTCAAATTTAGTTTTTAATTAATCCCAAACCATGCGTATAACAATTTTACTAACTACATTTATTTGTCTTTTTAATATCAGTTTTGGTCAAAATTCAAGTAACCCTTTATTAACTTCAGATTATGAAGCTCAAGAAAAATGGGTAGATAGTGTATATCAGTCCATGAGTTTAAAAGAAAAAGTAGGACAGTTATTTATGATTATGGTATTCTCTAATCAAGATATGAATGCAAACCGGAACGTCATTAGAGAGATAAAGGAGAACAACATTGGCGGACTTATCTATTCAAAAGGTGGTCCGGTACGTCAAGCAAAACTTAATAACGAATATCAAGCCATATCTAAATTACCCTTGCTTATTGGTATGGATGCTGAATGGGGCTTAGGGATGCGTCTGGATTCAACGTATTCATTTCCATGGAATATGACCTTGGGTGCAATAAAGGATAATGCCTTGATTGAACAAGTAGGGAAGCATATTGGAGAGCATTGCAAACGCTTAGGTGTTCATTTTAATTTTGCACCAGTAGTAGATATTAACACGAATCCAAAGAACCCAATTATTGGCAACCGCTCTTTTGGTGAAGATAAAGATAATGTGGCTACAAAAGGATTAGCTTTTATGAAAGGAATGCAAAGTGTTGGTGTTTTAGCAACCGCTAAGCATTTTCCTGGGCATGGGGATACAGATCAAGATTCTCATAAAACCTTACCAACTATTAATTTTGACGAAAAACGAATTGATTCTATTGAGCTTTATCCATATAAAGTATTATTTAAAGAAGGCCTTTCAAGTGTTATGGTCGCACATTTAAATATTCCAAGTTTGGAACCACGAGCGGGTTACCCTTCAACATTATCTAAAAATATTGTTACCAACATCTTGAAAGATAGATTGGGTTTTAATGGGCTCATCTTCACAGATGCACTTAATATGAAAGGGGTTTCAAATTTTAGTGATTCTGGCGATGTAGATTTAGCAGCCTTTAAAGCAGGAAATGATATACTTTTGATATCTGAAAATATTTCCGCAGGAATAGCCAAAATTATGGAAGCCTATGTAAAGGGAGATATTATAGAAGAACGGTTAGCACATTCAGTTAAAAAAGTATTACAAGCAAAATATAAAGCTGGACTAGATTATTATAAGCCTATTGGTCTTCACAATTTGGTTGAAGATTTAAATAAAATAGCCGATGATGTACTTTATGAGAATCTTATTGAAAATGCGATAACAGTTGTGAAAAACAACTTAAATCTGTTGCCTATTAAGCAATTAGAAACTAAGTCTATTGCTTATGTAAAGTTTGGAGATGCTGATGGCTCAGTATTTTTAAATGAACTAAAAAAATACGCTAAAGTTCACGAGATTAAAGCTGACAATTTAGACGAACTTATAGGTAAACTTAATAATTATAATACGGTTATTGTAGGTTATCATAAATCTAACACTAGTCCATGGAAGTCTTATAAGTTTTCAGATAAAGAGCTTGTCTGGTTATATGAAGTTGCTAGGACTAATGATGTAATTTTGAACATTTTTGCCAAACCCTATGCACTTTTCGATTTAAAATCTACAGTGAATTTTGAAAGTATAATGGTGTCCTATCAAAACAGTAAGATAGCTCAAGAAAAAGCTGCGCAGCTTATTTTTGGAGCTATTCCAGCAAAAGGCGTTTTGCCAGTAACAGCAGGAGCCGATTTTAAAGTCGGCACAGGTATTCAATTCCCATCCCTTAGTCGGTTAAGTTACGGGTTGCCTGAGCGTGTTGGTATGAATTCACAGCGATTAGCAAGAATTGATTCTGTGGCACAATATGCTGTAGACTCTCTAATGACTCCAGGAATACAATTATTGGTGGCACGAAAAGGTAAGATAATTTACAGTAAAAATTTTGGAAAACACACATATAAAGGAAGGCAAAAAGTACGCTTTACAGACATGTATGATATTGCATCTTTAACTAAAATTGTGGCTACTTTGCCTTTATTAATGGAGTTGGAAGAACATGGGATAGTGTCATTAGATAGCAAGCTGTCACAGTTATTACCAGAGTATAAAGATTCCAATAAAAATGATGTAACTATAAAACGAATGTTATCACATTACGCTAAATTAAGGCCTTGGATTCCGTTTTATATGCATACATTAGATTCTATTACAAAAAAACCAGATGCTAAATATTATAGAAAAAAACGAAGCACTTCATTTAATATTGAAGTCACAAATAATTTGTTTTTAAGATCTGATTACCAAGATTCTATTCAAAAAATTATTAAGGAAAGTGAAATGCTAAATAGTCTTCGGTATCGATATAGTGATTTGCCTTATTATATTTTAAAGAAATTTATTGAAACCCATTACGACCAAACTTTAGATAAATTGGTACAACAACATTTTTATAAATCTTTGGGTGCAAATTATACAACATATAAACCAAGAGAAAGGTTTAGTAATACACAGTTAATACCAACAGAAATTGATGATTATTTTAGATATCAAGAAATTCACGGTTATGTACATGATATGGGAGCTGCGATGCAAAATGGAGTTGGAGGTCATGCTGGTGTTTTTAGTAATGCCAATGATATAGCTAAAATTATGCAATTATATTTGCAAAAAGGGTATTATGGAGGCCGTCGTTATTTTAAAACGCAAACTATAGATAAATTTAACACCTGTTACTTTTGTGATAAAGATAATAGACGTGGCATCGGATTTGATAAACCACAATTAGGAGATGATGGCCCAACTTGTGGTTGTGTTTCCATGACAAGTTTTGGGCATTCTGGGTTTACAGGAACATATGCTTGGGCAGACCCTGAGAAAGACATTGTGTATGTGTTTTTGGCAAATAGAACGTACCCAAGCTCACAAGTAGAAAACAAATTGTTAAGAAAAAATATTAGAACAGAGATACAACGCTTGATTTATGAAGCAATAGATAATTAAAAAAATGAAAATAGGAATTGTATGTTACCCTACATTTGGAGGAAGTGGAGTTGTTGCTACCGAACTTGGTTTAGAATTGTCCAAACGTGGACATGAAGTACATTTTATAACCTACAATCAACCGGTTCGACTTGAATTGTTAAGCAATAATGTGCATTATCACGAGGTGAATGTACCTGAGTATCCGCTGTTTCACTATCAACCTTATGAATTAGCATTGTCAAGTAAATTAGTAGATATGGTAAAGCTTCATAAAATTGAAGTGTTGCATGTACATTATGCAATTCCGCATGCTTATGCGGCTTATATGGCAAAGAAAATGTTGCATGAAGAAGGTATTGATTTACCAATAGTAACTACGCTTCATGGCACAGATATTACATTGGTTGGTAGTCACCCTTTTTATAAATCGGCAGTAACATTTAGTATTAATAAGTCTGATGCTGTAACTTCTGTATCTCAAAGTCTAAAAGAAGATACTTTACGACTATTTGATATTACTAATACTATTCAGGTTGTACCAAATTTTATAGATTTTGAACATCATAAAGGACCTTTTACTGAATGTCAACGTGATATGATGGCTGATAAAAGCGAAAAAATAATTACACATATTAGTAATTTTAGACCTGTAAAACGTATTGAAGATACAATTAATATATTTTACAATATTCAAAAAGAAATACCCGCAAAGTTAATGATGGTAGGCGATGGCCCAGAGAAAGAACCAGCCGAATTACTATGCAAAAAGTCAGGTATTGAAGATAAGGTTGTTTTTTTTGGTAAAAGTCATGAAATTGACCAAATTTTATGTTTTAGCGATTTATTTCTATTACCTTCTGAAACTGAAAGTTTTGGTTTAGCAGCTTTGGAAGCGATGGCATGCGGTGTGCCAGTAATTTCTAGTAATACGGGAGGAATTCCTGAGGTAAATAAACAAGGAATTTCTGGACTATTGAGTAATGTTGGAGATGTTGATGAAATGTCAACAAATGCCCTAAAGATTTTAAAAGATAAAAACTTACTAAAAACTTATAAAACAAACGCTAAAGCTGAATCTCTAAAGTTTGATATTCGTAAAATTGTACCTCTTTACGAAGACATATATAAAAGTGTACTCACAAAAGTTTCAACGCTATGATACGCATATTTGTTAGTTGTATGTTACTTTTTTCATCTTGTGGTGCAGGAAACAACAAGGCAGCAAAACAGTTAATGCAAGAAACTATCACTTTTCAAATACTTTTACAAAATACTTATGGGGGATAAACAGATTCTAAATTTCTAGTTATAGAAGACAATAAATCTTTAATTGAAGTTTTTAATTTATTAAATAAAAGTAGATATCCTAAGTTAAAAATCCCTATAATTAATTTTAAAAAAGAAACAGTTATTGCATTATTTCTTGGATAAAAAAATTCTGGAAGATATGCAATTACTGTTGAACAAGTTCTTAACAAAAACAACAAAGTAAGTGTCTTTTATAAAGTGAACTCACCAAAATTGGGCGATATGGTAACTAGTGTAATGACACAACCTTATAGCATTATTAAAATACCAAATACCTCTAAAGAGATTGTTTTTGAGAAAATGGATTAACTTAACTTTAAAAGTAAATTAAGAGTTTACTTTTTGGTTAACTTAAAATTGATATCTCAATCCTAAAGCAATATCAAAATCTAAGTCATTATTTATAGATCCAAAACCAATTTCGGGCCTAAAATCTAATGAAATTAAAAGTGGAATATCAAAATTGTATTCAATGCCAATATCTCCAGCAACTAGTAATGCGGTACTACTGTCATCTGCTCCTGGAGCTACATTATCTAAACTAAAAGACGAGATTCCGCCACCAACACCTGTATACCAGTTAAAATTCCCGTCAAGAATTTTAACCCATTGATATAATCCTATGGCTCTGATAGCACTATAATCTCTACTATCTCTCCAGCCTAAACCAAATTCTAATCTAGTATTGTCTCCAATTGCTTTTTGATAAGAGATTTCTGCGCCAAATCCATCACTATCTCCCAAGCGTAACCCAATTGCATTATTTGCTATTTCTTGAGCGCTTGCAGTAAAAGTAAACCCTAGGATGACCATTGCTATTAAACATATGTTTTTCATGATTTTTAATTTTTAATTGATTGAATGAATAATTTAATAATTAATATAACGATTATAAATCTTAAATATTGGTGTAAAATTATAAAATATAAATACACATAAACACTTCTTTTATTGTAGTTATTCACAAATACAAATAAAAAAAAGAATAGGATTACATGAATCTATTTTTGTTTCTCTAATAATAAATTTACATTAGCGTAAAATATATATTGATGGCAGGAAATTCCTTTGGAAATTTATTTAAGCTCACCACATTTGGTGAATCTCATGGAAAAGCAATTGGAGGCATTATTGATGGTTGTCCTGCTAAGATAGCCTTAGATATAGAAGCTGTTCAAAGAGAATTGAATAGACGCAAACCAGGACAATCTGAAATTGTTACTCAGCGTAAGGAACCTGATACTGTTAATTTTTTATCGGGGATCTTTGAAGGTAAAACAACAGGAACACCTATTGGGTTTACAATTGAAAATGCCAATCAAAAATCTAAAGATTATTCACACATTAAAGATGTGTATCGTCCCAGTCATGCAGATTATACTTATGAAAAAAAATATGGAAATCGTGATTATAGAGGTGGCGGACGCAGTTCGGCTCGTGAAACTGCTTGTAGGGTAGTAGCTGGAGCCATTGCAAAACAACTATTGAAAAATATTAAAATACATGCCTTTACATCTTCGGTTGGCAAGATATTTATAGACAAACCATATCAAGATTTAGATTTTTCTAAAATTGAATCAAATGCTGTGCGTTGTCCAGATGAAGCCGTAGCTGATAAAATGATTTCCTGTATTAAAGAAATTAAAAAACAAGGCGATACAATTGGAGGCACAGTAACCTGTGTGTTGCAAAATGTTTCTATTGGACTAGGCGAGCCGGTTTTTGATAAATTACATGCCGAACTAGGTAAAGCGATGTTATCTATAAATGCAGTAAAAGGCTTTGAATATGGTAGCGGATTTTGTGGGATTCAGATGAAAGGAAGTGAGCACAACGACTTGTTCAATGCTGATGGTACAACTAAAACAAACCTTTCAGGTGGCATACAAGGAGGTATAAGTAATGGTATGGATATTTATTTTCGAGTTGCTTTTAAACCTGTAGCAACTATTATGCAAAAACAAAGCACATTAGATAATCAAGGTAATATTGTAGAGATGCAAGGTAGAGGAAGACACGATCCATGTGTTGTACCTAGAGCTGTTCCAATAGTAGAAGCGATGGCTGCTTTAGTAATTGCAGATTATTATTTATTACATAAAACGACTAAACTATAAATTTGAATATTCCTTTCTCTCAATAATTAACTGGCAAGATAGTATAAATAAGCTGCTTATGAAAAAACTAGAATTACATTGGAAAATATTAATAGGGATGGTACTCGGATTAATTTTTGGCTTTACTATGCTACAAATTGATGGCGGTGATGAATTTTCTGCTGATTGGATAAAGCCTCTTGGAACTATTTTTGTTAAATTATTAAAGCTTATTGCTATTCCGTTAATATTAGCATCACTAATTAAAGGAATTTCGGATCTTAAGGACATTTCTAAATTTAAGAGAATTGGTGTACGCACTATTGCTATATATATTATTACAACGGTTATAGCTATTACTATTGGGCTGTTATTAGTTAATGCTTTTCAACCAGGAAATGGCATTTCAGAAGAAACAATTGCAAAACTCACATCAACTTATGCAGACAATAGTAGTGTACAGGCAAAAATTGCTGAAGCTACAGTACAACGAGACAGTGGACCATTACAGTTTTTAGAAGATATGGTTCCTGACAATGCATTTAATGCCATGAGTAATAATAAATTGATGCTACAAGTAATTTTCTTTGCTATATTTTTAGGAATCTCCATGTTATTAATTGGAGAAAAAAGAGCAAAACCATTAAAAAAATTCTTCAACTCTTTAAATGATGTGGTTCTTAAAATGGTAGATTTAATAATGTTAACTGCTCCATATGCTGTGTTTGCTCTTTTGGCAAATGTTGTAGTGTCTTCTGGTGATCCAGTTTTACTTTTAGCACTTGTAAAATATGCTGGTGTTGTTGTGTTAGGTTTATTGCTAATGATTGTTTTTTATAGTGTTATTGTTGGTACAGTTACTAAAAAAAATCCATTTTGGTTTTTAAAACAAATAAGTCCAGCACAATTATTAGCTTTTTCAACAAGTAGTAGTGCAGCCACATTACCTGTAACTATGGAGCGTGTTGAAGAACATATAGGTGTAGATAAAGAAGTTTCAAGTTTTGTCCTTCCAGTTGGTGCTACTATAAATATGGATGGTACAAGTTTATATCAAGCTGTAGCAGCAGTATTTATTGCTCAGGCACTTGGTTTTGATTTAACATTTGGAGACCAATTAACTATTGTACTTACCGCTTTATTAGCCTCTATTGGTAGTGCAGCTGTTCCAGGAGCAGGAATGGTTATGTTGGTAATAGTGTTAGAATCTATTGGTTTTCCAGCAGACAAATTAGCTATAGGATTAGCTTTAATTTTTGCAGTAGATAGACCGCTAGATATGTGTAGAACAGTTGTTAATGTTACTGGAGATGCAACGGTCTCTATGATAGTTGCTAAATCAGTTGGAAAATTAGGCAAGCCTCATGTTAGAAATTGGGATGACCATTATGAAGAAGTAAAGTAAGCAGAGAATCAATTTTTATAAAATCATGTATATCGCTTATCCTGAAAGACGCTCATTGAGCGAAGTCGAAATGAGTCGAAGAATAGATATTTATTATAATAAAAAGAATAGACTATGAATGTTTGTTATATCATGTATCCCTGGGAAGATATAGATCCAGAAAACGATACAAGTCTTGCATTGATAAAAGAATGTGTTAAAAGGGGTCATGGTGTTGCCATATGCTCTCCAGCTAATTTGACTATTAGAGATAGTGTTACCAATGCGTTTTGTACAGTTATTGGTAGGATGGAAAAAGTACCAAGTACTTTAAAGGCGTTTTATAATAAAGCAAGTTTGCGGGAAGAAATGTTGCCATTGGCAGGTTTTGATGCTATTTTTTTTAGAGCAAACCCACCATTAGATCCAATTATGCTTAACTTTTTAGATTCCGTGAAAGATGACGTGTTTATAGTGAATTCACTTCAAGGCATGCGCGAAGCAAATAATAAATTGTATACAGCAGCTTTTGGAGATGCACATAGCAACATCATCCCAAATACTCATGTATCTAAAAACAAAGACTATTTGGTACAGCAGATTAAAGAATCTAAAGCCGATAAAATGATACTGAAACCCCTTAATGGTTTTGGTGGTTCAGGAGTTATCCTTATAGAAAAATCGGCAATGAGTAATATTAAATCACTATTAGATTTTTATATAACAAGTGGTGATGGTTCTTCCAACTATGTAATTCTTCAGGATTATATCGAAGGAGCCGATCATGGAGATGTTAGAATTTTGTTGCTCAATGGAGAACCCGTTGGCGCTATGAAGCGAGTTCCTGGAAATGATGATCATCGTTCTAATGTTTCAGCAGGTGGAAGCATACAAAAACACACACTTACAAAAGCTGAAAAAGCACTTTGCAAACAAATTGGTTCTAAGCTAGTTAATGATGGCTTGTATTTTGTTGGTATTGATGTAATAGGAGGCAAGTTGGTAGAAGTAAATGTAATGTCTCCAGGTGGAATTACATATATTAATAAGGTATATAAGCCAAAGGTAAAAATAGAAGAAAAAGTTGTTGATTTCTTGGAAAGTAAAGTTATAGATAAGCTTCAAGCCTTTGATAGACGTACGAGATTACGTAAAACAGTTGAAGAGGCTTAATACATACAAGTTTGATATGATTTCAATCGAGTCTCCCATAGTTTCAGTTAAGTGGCTAAATCAAAATTTAAATGCTTCAAATATTATCATTCTTGACGCAAGTATTGCTAAAGTAACAGATAACAATTCTTCTGAAGAAACGCAACAAATACCAAAGGCTCGTTTTTTTGATATTAAAAATAAGTTTAGTGATGTTTCTGCCATTTTTCCGAGTACAGTTCCTTCAGTTGAACAATTTACCATGGAGGCACGAAACTTAGGAATTAATAAAAATAGTGCTATTGTAATCTATGACGACATAGGTATTTATTCTAGCGCGAGAGCATGGTATTTATTTAAAGCTTTTGGTTTTAATAATGTTGCGGTTTTGGATGGTGGTTTGCCTGAGTGGAAAAATCAGAATTTTGAACTAGAAGATAAAAAAGATGCAAGTATAGCAAAAGGAGATTTTGTAGGTGTTTTTAATTCTGAATACTTTAAATTTTTCGAAGATATTAAATCCATTTCAAATGATAAAAATTGTTTGATTTTAGATGCACGCGCTAGCGATAGATTCAATAGTATTGTTCCAGAACCTAGAGAAGGTTTGCGCAGTGGAACAATTCCTAATTCAATTAATTTACCTTTTACAAATTTATTACAAGGGAATTATTTTAAACCTAAAGAAGAATTAAAAGCAGTTTTTGAAGATTTGAATATCTCAAAAAAAAGAGTTGTTTTTTCTTGTGGTTCAGGAATAACTGCATGCGTTTTAGCCCTGGCAGCTGAAATAGCTGGATACATTGATTTTAGTGTTTATGATGGTTCTTGGACTGAATATGGAAGTTTAGTAAACGAATAATAATTCATATATGCAAAAGCTTTCAGTAGAAGATATAATAAATAAAATTAATAAAGAAAACTGTTTTCATGCTGTATCTTCAGATTATTCATTTACCATAAAAATTGATGCGTATGTTCCATATGTATGTGCAACCATTCATGATGGACACCAATTTAGAAAGGAACTTTGGGACAATTGCTTGCATACTGAATACGACAGATGGTACGAAGAAGATCCAGAAACTAAAAACATGGTTATTTCGCACCCTATATTAGTTTCAGGTTGTGATTCTCGTTTTGAATACGATTTAAATCGAACACCAGAAACCGCTGTTTTTGAAACTGCATGGGGAAAACAGCTCTGGAAAAAACCATTGCTTGAAAATCAAAAACAAAAATCTAAAGACAAGCATAATAATTTTTACAAAGTCGTAAATGCATTAATTAACAAATTAGAAGATAAATTTGGTGCTATAATAGTATACGATATGCATAGCTATAACTGGAAACGTTGGGATAGAGATGTACCAACTTGGAATTTAGGAACACATAATATTGACAATGAAAGATTTGGTGAAGTTATTGAAGCATGGCGTCAAAGTTTGTCTAAAATGGAGTTTCCTTGCAATATTAAATCTACTGCATTAATAAATGACACTTTTTATGGCAATGGATATTTTTTAAAATATATAACCAAAACCTTTAAGAATACTTTAGTTTTGGCAACTGAGATAGCAAAGGTGTATTGTGATGAAAACAATCAAATAATTTTTCCTGAAATTGTTGGCCTTGTGGAAACACAATTACGACAAAGAATTAAAGATCATGCCACCTTGTTTATTAATAAGTATGCTAATAATGGATAATATTAAATGAAGACAAATCTAAGTATAGCAACAAAAGCATTATTTGAAATAGATACATATATTGATAAGCTAGTACGGAAAATTGAACTATTGAGCTATGTAAACCCAGTGAATATAGAATTAGAGAAAGAACGGTTTTTCTCTTCAAAATATTTATCAGATCCCAATTTTAAATACTCAAAAATAGATTTTGATAAGTTCAAATTGCATAGAGAGTTATTTTCTTTGCCAATTGAAAAGATTGAAGATAAACGTATTAAAGCTATGTACGAAGAAATTATTTACTTTTATTCTGGATTGGTACAATGTATTGAAACCATAGGTACTGGAAAAAAGTTTTACTATAATAGTTTACATTCTTTTGGGACACCTACTGAAAATGATGTTGAAAACTCAAAATTTATTCTTCATTTTAAAGAAGATTTAAATTCGGAACAATTCAAGCCTAAATATTCTATTTTAGAAACAGAGCAATTATTTAGAACATTTTCTAAACGTTATAATTTCTCGTACACTATTATTCATTCTGATAAAATTGGAGCTATAGCGATGGTACTTAATAATTTAAAAACACTAGTATTGAACAGTAATCATATGTTTAGCAAAAATGAAATTGAAGTACTTACTAATCATGAAATAGGTGTACATATGGTAACCACTATGAACGGATTATTGCATCCTCTTAAAATATTTTCTCATGGTTTACCAAATAATGTAGAAACACAAGAAGGGCTAGCTGTTTTTAGTGAGTATATGTCTGGGAATTTAACTATAAAACGTTTAAAAGAGCTATCGTATCGTGTATTGGCTGTAAATAGTTTGTCTAAAGGATATTCCTTTTCTAAAACCTTTAGAATGTTACATAATAACTACGATCTAAACAGGGAAGAAGCCTTTTATATCACAACGCGTACACATAGAGGAGGAGGTTTTACAAAAGACTATTTGTACCTTACTGGATTAAAAAAGGCATTTGATTATTACAAATCTGGAAAAGATTTAAGTTTATTATTAACAGGAAAAGTATCCTTTGAGCAGCTTGATAATATTAAATATCTTATTTCTAAGAATTATGCAGTTACTGCAAAACATATTACAGATTCTTTTGTAAAGAATAATAATATCGATAAAACTATTGATTTTATATTAAAGAGTTTAAAGTAATAAATTAAATTTTATATATTTCAACAATTATATAATGAGTTTTAACGATAATTTTGTGGCGCTATAGAATACCAGTTTATATTTACACAACCAAAATAAGTGTGCTAAGATTAAGCATTTAACCGTGTCAATTGCGTTAAATGTTATAGAAGCCTTGAGTTTTACAATTCAAGGCTTTGTTTTTGTTAAAAATTTTGCACTTATTTCAGGAGTTGGAACCATACATTCTTCTTTTTTACCATACCATTTATATCTGTTCCTAGCAATATAGTTATAAAACCAATTTCGTATAAAAGCTGGTACGATAAGAAAAACAATTAAAATGTTTGTTGGAAACCTAAGCTTTGAAGCTATTAATAACGCGGCTGTAGATTTATAGAATATCCCTTTGTCATTATCATAAAGAAAAATGGAATCTTTTTTATTAGTATCGATATTGTATGCATTAATAATTTCTGTGCCTATTTTTGATTGCAAAGGTGCAAACATGAATATATTCATTTTATCTCTCTTTATAACATATTGAACCGAAGCATTACAAAGGTTACAAACGCCATCAAATAAGATTAGTTTTTTATGTTTGGGTAACTGTATCATTTACATTTATTGTCACTTCGAGTGATTTCAACCCAATTGCTATCGGGATTTCTAAATTGTATCGAGAAGTATTTACAAATTTATAATCTATTATTTAGATTCCAGCTTTCGCGAGAATGACAATTTCAGAGGAAACCTCGACGCAAAGTATCGAAGAATTCTTTTCGATTAAATCATTTTACTGATTCTACTAATTCTAGTTGATCCATACTCACACTTGTTGTAAACATACCATAATTTACAATAGCTTTATTTTTTTCAATTTTATCAATGCTTCCAACTGCTCGTCCATCTTCCAAACGCACTTTATCACCAACTTTTAAAATGGGTTTTGGCTTAGGAATTTCAACTTGTTTAAACTTAGCCGCTTTTTTCTTTTTACGTATGATATTTACTTTCTTTTCAACTTCTTTTTTTATCTGCTTTTCTTTTGCTTTGATAACTTTTTTTTGTCTAACAGGAATTTCTTTGCGTTTTGAATTTTCTATTTGAACTAGCTTAAACAACTCATCCATTAATTCTCGTTTGTGGGTGTTCTCAAAGAATTTTTCGGAAATAGCATTAACCTTTTGTCCCAAATAAATGAGCCTCTGGTTACTATCATATAATTCTTGATAGTTTTCTAACTTTTTTTGAACCCTTGCATTAATATCTTCAAGTTTATCAGCTTCAGCAATCTTTTTTTGTTCATTTACTTTAAGTGAGCGTTCTGTTTTTTCTAGTTTAAAACGTTCCTTTTGAAGTTTGGCAATGGTATTGTCGAATCTAACTTTGCCGCGTTCTATCTTTTTTTTGGCTCTATTGATTAAGCTATAAGGGATACCATTTTTTTGTGCAACCTCAAATGTGAAAGAGCTCCCTGCTTCACCTAATATTAATTTAAAAAGAGGCTCCAAACTTTTATTGTCAAACATCATATTAGCATTTTGCATATAAGGTAATTCATTTGCCAACAACTTTAAATTGCTATAATGTGTGGTTATTAGCCCAAACGCATCACGTTCATAAAACACCTCCAAAAACGATTCGGCAAGAGCACCTCCTAGTTCAGGGTCACTTCCTGTACCAAATTCATCTATTAAAAAAAGCGTGTTTTTATTACATTTTTTGAAGAAGTAATTCATTTGCTTTAAACGATAACTGTAAGTGCTCAAATGGTTTTCTATGGATTGATTGTCACCAATATCACTCAATATTCTATCAAACAAACACATCTCACTACGTTCGTGTACTGGAACTAACAGTCCGCTTTGCAACATTACTTGTAATAAACCAACAGTTTTGAGTGTAATACTTTTACCTCCTGCATTTGGTCCTGAAATGACTATAATGCGGCGATCTTTAGAAATTTCTATTGTTTGCGGAAATGTTTTTTCATCTTTTTCTTTATTATTCAATAATAAAATTGGATGGTACGCTTCTCTTAAGTATAAATATCTACGATTATTTAACTTTGGCAAAATACCATTTATGGATTTACCGTACATGGACTTAGCATATACAATATCTATTGCTGTTAAAAATTCTTGGTACTTAATTAAAAGAGGAGAAAAAGTTCTAATAAAATTAGTGAGCTCTTTGAGTATTTTGGTAATCTCTTCTTTTTCTTCGTATTGCAAATTATTTAATTCTCTGTGTAATTGTAAAGTTGCTTCCGGCTCAATATATACAATACTTCCTGTTTTACTAGACCCAAGTATTGCGCCTTTAACTTTCCGCCTATACATCGATTTTACAGCTAATACACGCTTGTTTTCTACTACCGATTCTCTAATATCATCAAGGAATTTCTGACTGTGATAACGATTTAATGCATTTGTAAAACTAGAATTAATCTTACCGTTTAATGTATTTATGGCTTTTCTAATACTGAAAAGTCTTTCACTGGCATCATCTTTAATCTCTCCGAATTTATTTATAACAGCATTAATCTGTTCAATAATTTGTGTGGTGAGTTTTATTTGAGAAGCATCAATGTGTAAAGTAGGATAATATTCTTCAAATTTTTTTAAATGAATAATAAGAATATTTGAAGTTTCTGAAATAGCAGCAATTTTACGAAAACTATCAATTTCAAGAAAAGAATTTTCTATCCCAAGTAGTTTTATAGCTTCGGTTATCTCCTCAAAACCATGATTAGGAATGCAGTTGTCATTCTCAAAGGAGGATACATATTCATTAACTTGTTGCAAAGATTTAAGCAGTATTTCTTTAGACTTAAAAGGTGTAATTTTGAGCACCTCATCTTTCCCCAAATTGCTAACACAATAGGTGCTCACTTGTTGTAACACTGTGTCGAACTCTAAATCTTGTAATGTTTTTTTATGAATATTTATCATTATGCTTTTTTCCTATGCAAAAGAATCTTTTTTTGAGTTTACAAAGGTAAATATTCTAATTGAGAAGTTATCTTTAGAAAGTTGTGTACTTATTTTATACCTTTAAATAGTCTTTTTGATAAATAATACCATAGCGTTGGATGATACCATAGTTTACTTTCGGTAGCTTTGCTTTTTTGTGTTTCCAAACATCCATCCAAATAACTGTGGATTGCTTTTTTTATCAATTTTATACCTTCTCCAATTTGTAAATAAGTGTAAGTAGTAAAATTATCTTGCTCTGTTGTATTAATTAATGCTTGATATAAAACACCTCCAGTATCAATACCTGCATCTACCAAATGTACAGTTACACCACAATTTGATTTATCACTATTTGCTAATGCCCAATAACCACCATGAACACCTCTGTATTTAGGTGTAATGCCTGCATGTGTATTAATAAAGGTAGCATCAATACTGTTTAATACTTTTTTAGAGATTATTCCTGTACCATTCACAATTATTAAATCGGGTTGTATCTGCTTTAATGTTTGTAGGCATAAGTCTGAATTGACCGAAGTTACACTGACTACTTTCTCTTTATCTATATATGTGTTATCTAAACTAAAACTTTTTTTAATATCTTGAATACGTTTTGCAGATAGCTTTCTTAACATTGGCACATATAATAATTGGAACAATAATTGTCCAAAAACTTTAATATAGCCTAATCGTTTTATACGTCTTTTAACTAGTTTTTTGCGACTACCTGAAGCCTCAATAATCACTTTACTAATGTTAAATTCATCTTTTAAGCCATTATACATAAAGATTGAAGAATCGCCTAATCCGGCTAATAGTACAATTTTTTTATTCATAGGAAAGCTACTATAACACTAATTTTAATATAATGAGTAAATATAAATATTCTAATTGAAAGATTGGTTTTAGGAATTACGCTTATCGGTTAGTTTATGAAAAGTAGGCGATTACAAAGCACAATATTTTTGGTTAAGCAGAAAATTTGATTCGTATCAAAAGCCCTTATTTTACTACTATTTCGCCTATTTTTTATATACATTGTTATGATCTTTTTCTTTTCAATATTTTTACAATGCGGTTAATTATAATTTCCGATAAGTTCCATTCATATCCATTAAAATCAGTTGTATTAATAAATTGAACAACAACCGCGTCTATATCTTTGTAGTATTCTGCAAGGCTCTGATAACCAATAACCAGACCTCCATGGTCGTAGACGTAGGGATAGATTTCCTGTTCTCCTGCATCAAATACTGAACCATCGTTTAAGGCTCGCAAGAATATGCCCACATCCTCTGCTGTAGCTAACATTCCGTACTCATTAGTTTTAAAATCTTCATCATATCCAACATAATATCCACTCATTACATCATCTAAATCAACTTCGTTAAGCGAAAAAAAAGTGTTATTCAGTTCGAGTGGTATCAATATTTTCTCCTTGATATACTGTTGGTGGCTATATCCTAATACATTATCAATAATCTTGCGAAGCAACAAATAATTCGTGTTTGAATATTCATATCCTTTATCAGGTTCAAAACTAGCCGGTAAATCGAGGGCAAATTCAAGGGCTTCTTTGCCATTTTCTTGTTCGTTTTCCCAAAAAGCGGGATTATCTGTGAAATTGGGAATACCAGACCGATGTTGAACCATCATATTCAAGGTGATTTTTTCTGCATTTTCAATTCTACCTACAAGTTCTGGAAAGTAATCAGCGAGCGTTTCATCTAAAGACAAACGTTTGTCTTTGACCAGTTTGGTGATAGAAACAGCAACATATAACTTGCTGATACTGGCAATTTTGAATAATGATTTCGGGTCGGTTGGTATTTTGTTTTTTCGGTCTTTCCAACCACCTGAATAAAACGCTGGTGGTTTTCCTGCTTCGTCCACATAAACAATCATTCCATCAAATCCATGACCAATTGCTTCATCTACTTGCTCTTGAACTGTATCGGGTAGTGGTAAAACCCAAGCCTTTACTAAAATCCATGGCACGAACCACAAAGAGGATATGCTTGCAACAATAAATACTATTCTGAGTATTCGTTTGATTTGTTTTTTTGTCATAATGTCACATCTTTTTAGGTCTATGCACTTTTGTTAAATTGCTCATAATGGTCAAGATATGGATTCGTTTAAATGAACTATATCGTCCGATAAGCGAAGTTAATTTTTTTATTTAAAAGTGTCAATAAGTCTAGACTTTTCTTATACAACATTTATAAAAATTATGATATTTTTGTATGTATGAAAGTTAACATCCATACTAGCTGGCAGCCATATTTACAAGAAGAGTTTAATAAAAATTACTTTAGCGACTTAACTACTTTTGTAAAGTCTGAGTATAAACAGTTTACGTGCTACCCTAATGGAAAAGCTATTTTTAATGCCTTTAACTATTGTCCATTTGAAGAGGTTAAAGTGGTTATTATTGGACAAGATCCGTATCATGGTGTTGGGCAAGCCAATGGTTTGTGTTTCTCGGTTGCTGATGGTATAGTCCATCCACCATCTTTAAAGAACATTTTTAAAGAAATTGAATCAGATTTAAACAAGCCTTATCCCAAAAACGGTAACTTGGAGCGTTGGGCACAACAAGGCGTATTGTTATTAAATGCTACTTTAACAGTTAGAGCACATCAGGCGGGAAGCCA
Source organism: uncultured Flavobacteriaceae bacterium (assembly GCA_964418645.1). GTDB lineage: Bacteria > Bacteroidota > Bacteroidia > Flavobacteriales > Flavobacteriaceae > JAADHG01. The sequence goes on along the minus strand of CAYQME010000010.1, from coordinate 29,563 downwards.
TCAAAATAAGGGATGGGAACAGTTTACAGATAGTGTTATTAACTGTATTTCTAGACATAAAAAAGATGTTGTATTCTTACTTTGGGGTGGCTTTGCAAAGAAAAAAGCTAATTTGATTGATACCACAAAACATAACATACTACAATGCGGACATCCTTCGCCTTTAAGTGCAAATAGAGGTTTTTGGTTTGGCAATAAACACTTTAGTAAAACTAACTCCCTGTTGGAGACAATTGGTTTGGCAGCTGTGGCGTGGTAGTTCTAACACGATTGATAAATGGTTTATTTATTCTTTTACTATTTAAACGTTTGGTTTTCTTTATTTTATTGCAACTATATACTAATAAAATAAAATTAATAGCGACAAGAACTGAAATTGTGATGGTAATTGTATATATCATATAATTCGATTTGGGTTACAATTATTCGGCTAAAATACTAAAAATATCGATTAAAAACAAATAAAAGCGATAAAGGGTATATGTATTGTAGTCAATATGTTACAATATACAAAAAAATTACTTACCAAACAATACGTAATCATACGTATAATAACAATTCAATGAAGAAAAGCCCTACCTATAAATAAAAATTATGCTGTCTTTGCGTTCTATAATGAAGCAACTAGGTTTGAATACTTCCACTTTTCTGGAATAATATCTAGTGCAAGAAGTTGATTTTGGACATGTTCAGCAGCTTTTGTACCTCTTAAATCATCAATAGTTTTATATGAAGCGTTATTAGCTACATGAATTTCCCAAATTAATGGAGATTTCACAAATACTTGAATAATTTTACTTGGGTTACCTGAAATAATATCTTTAACAATCCCTTCAGTAAGGATTACAGCAATGTCTTTATCTTTATTTCGAAGTGCATTGCACATTTGCCCTGTACCTCGAAAGTAATCCTTTCAACGAAGATTAATACCTTCTTTTTTATAATCACCTGCTTTAAGTGTAAGATGCCATGCTAGATTAAAATGCTCAGGAACACCTCCAATGTTAATAGTTGTCATTGAATAATTAATTTATTAATGAACATTTGAATGCGATTTAACAAGCTTGTTTTGCAACTTATCAAATTGAAAATCTAATCTATTAACACCTCCAAAGTAAATATCATTATTTACTGTTTCAGCAAAATTGTACTGGTTCATTAAGGCATCATGTCCTTTTCTATTAAGTGTGATACTATTTTTATCTTCAAAGAAAAAGATACTTAGGTTTTCAATCATTCTTTCAAACTGTGTGTATCCATAACCATAATATCCTTGGTAGTTTAGAGCATAACCTAAGAGGTGGTGTTTAGATTTTATAGTGTTACTTTTAACAATATCTAAAATATTTTGTTCTAATGCACTTAGGCCATTTTTAGAATCTGGAAAACGTTTTAAGTGTGCTTTTAAGCAATTACTCATGTATTTAAACGAAGATCTTGTAACTATAAATGGTTTTAATAAATTATGGTCCGCTCCACAATAAATACCCCAAATCGTTTTGGCCAATTCTAAATCTTCTTTTGTTAATAGAACTTTGTTTTTATAATGTTGCTGAAGTTGTTCTGATGATAGTTCTGATAAGCCTTTTAAATCTTTTGAAGCTTTAACCCTACCACTACAGACTAAAAAAACTGGAAGGGTAATTTGTTTTTGTAACAACAAACTTATCACAGCTATCATGTTGATGTGGCAAAATAAATCGTATTCAAACCACAGCACTATTTCGGAATAGTTATTTATATGATTGAGTTTATCTATCTCTTCTTTATATTCTTCGATATCAATTTCGATATTATAAGTAGTATTTAAAAATAATTTTCGAGCATTAATAAAGGAATCAGAATCTAATTCTTTAACAGTGGGTCCTTCACACAACATTTCATGCCATGTGAGGATATCTCCTGTAAAGTTTAAATCTTTCAAATAGTTAGTTAAACTAGTACCATTAGTAATATGCAGTACGTCCATAAATATTATCCTCCAACACGTTTTACATTAAAGCCTTTTTCTTTAAGTATGGTCATTATTTTATCCCGACAATCACCTTGGATAATAATTTTATCATTTTTAAAACTACCACCAACACTTAACGTGGTTTTAAGCTCCTTAGCTAATGTTTTAAAGTCTTTAGTTGCGCCAGTATAACCTTCTAATATAGTAATTGGTTTCCCTTTTCGTTTTTCATATTTACAAATTATAGGGTCTTCTTGAATCCATATTCCTTTAGAGTCATCAGTACTTTCAATACTCTTACCAGGAACATGATCAGGGAATATATTTTTTAATTGGTCATGTAAATCCATAAACTTTAAGGCAAATTATTTGCAGAGCAACAAAGATAAATAAAATTAGCGCGATACTAAAACAACGTTTAAAATGAAAACTTTAAAACTATAATTATAATTTTGCTACTTTTGATATACCAAATAAACAACATGAGCAGTACAGCTAGTACAAAACAACTTATTAATTACGACAAAAGAAATTTAAATCGTAATACCTTAGTAACTCTGTATAAGAACATGCTGAAACCTCGTATGATAGAAGAAAAAATGCTTATTCTTTTACGGCAAGGTAAAATTTCTAAATGGTTTTCAGGTATAGGTCAAGAAGCTATTTCTGTAGGTGTTACCATGGCAATGCAAAAAGATGAATATATATTGCCAATGCATAGAAATTTAGGTGTTTTTACTACTAGAAACATTCCTTTATATCGCTTGTTTTCGCAATGGCAAGGAAAAGCCAATGGATTTACAAAAGGAAGAGACCGTTCTTTTCATTTTGGAACCCAAGAGTTTAATATTATAGGAATGATTTCACATTTGGGACCTCAATTAGGCGTTGCTGATGGTATTGCACTTGCAAATTTACTAAAGAAAAATAAACAAGTAACAGCTGTATTTACTGGAGAAGGTGGCACAAGTGAAGGTGATTTTCATGAAGCTTTAAATGTAGCTTCAGTATGGAAACTCCCTGTAATATTCTGTGTCGAAAATAACGGTTATGGCTTATCAACGCCAACTCCTGAGCAGTTTAATTGCAAGCATATTGCCGATAAAGGGAAGGGTTATGGTATAGAGTCTTTTATCATTGATGGCAATAATATTATTGAAGTTTATAGTAAGGTCATGAAGCTAACGGAAAGCATCAGAAAGCGACCAAGACCAATTTTGATAGAGTTTAAAACTTTTAGAATGCGTGGTCACGAAGAAGCTAGTGGCACTAAATATGTTCCAAAAGCACTTTTAAGTGAGTGGGCAGCAAAAGATCCTATTTTAAACTACGTTAATTATTTATTTAAAGAACGATTACTAACTGAAAAGGAGGATGCCAAAATAAAGGTTGATATTTCAAAAGAAATAAACGAGAATCTAAAGAAAGCATTTGACGAAGTAGCGATTGAATCAAATTCTACTACTGAATTAAATGATGTATATAAAAGTTTTGTATATCAAGAAGTTAAAAGTAAAAATAAAGCTAAAGAGATTCGTTTTGTTGATGCTATTTCTGATGGTTTACGTCAATCTATGAAAAAGCACAAAGACCTAGTAATAATGGGACAAGATATTGCCGATTATGGTGGTGTTTTTAAAATTACGGATGGTTTTGTAGAAGCTTTTGGTAAAGAACGTGTTCGTAATACACCAATTTGTGAGTCGGCTATTATTGAAGCTGCTATGGGTTTATCCATTTGCGGAATAAAAAGTGTTGTAGAACTTCAATTTGCCGATTTTGTCACTTCAGGGTTTAATCCTGTGGTAAATTATTTGGCAAAATCGTATTATAGATGGCAACAAAATGCTGATGTAGTTTTAAGAATGCCTTGTGGAGCAGGAGTAGCAGCAGGACCTTTTCATTCGCAAACTAACGAAGCTTGGTTTACAAAAACGCCTGGATTAAAAGTGGTATATCCTGCGTTTCCTTATGATGCAAAAGGATTATTAGCTACAGCTATTAATGATCCAAATCCAGTACTGTTTTTTGAGCATAAAGCATTATACCGAACAATTAGACAAGAAGTGCCAACTGATTATTACACTATTCCATTTGGTAAAGCCTCCCTTTTAAAAGAAGGTGATGATGTTACCATAATAAGTTACGGAGCTGCTGTACATTGGGTTTTAGAAACGTTAGATAAAAATCCCGACATTAGTGCAGATGTGATTGATTTAAGAAGCTTACAACCATTAGATACTGAAACCATATTTAATTCGGTTAAGAAAACTGGAAAAGCAATTATACTTCAAGAAGACTCTCTATTTGGTGGTATTGCTTCTGATATTTCAGCTTTGATTATGGAAGAGTGTTTTGAATATCTCGATGCTCCTGTAAAACGCGTCGCTAGTTTAGAAACACCGATTCCTTTTGTGACACAATTAGAAGAACAATATCTTCCGAAGGAAAGATTTGAGAAAGAGTTAAAGAATTTGTTGGAGTATTAATCGTTTACGTCGTCATTACGAGGGAGGAACGGCTAAAGTAATCTTTTTAATAGAATACCAAATAGTGGGATTGCTTCGATACTCTTGCAATGACGATATAATAAATAATTTAATTTATTGAACAGATTGAATTTCTTTAGCAACAGCTTTAACTTCATCCAAAACAAGCAACAAATTACCACTCCAAAGCTTGCTTATTTCTTCTTCAGTATAACCACGTTTTACAAGTTCTAAGGTAACATTAAATGTTTCGGAAGCATCATTCCAGCCTTCAATACCGCCTCCACCATCAAAATCGCTACTAATACCAACGTGGTCAATACCAATTTTATTTACTAAATAATCTATATGATCTACAAAATCAGAGACATTTACAGCAGGAGGAAAGTCGGCTATTGTATTTGCTTTGTCATTAGCTAGTTTCATTATTCTTCCTCTGTTTGCTACAAATTCTATTTGTTCGGAATCTGATAACTTCCCGAATTCACTCCAATCATACCATCTAAGGCCTAACGAATCTACAATGCTTTCACGAATTTCTTTTAATGCTTTATTTCTTGCTTCATATTTTTCTGTATTGAGATACGATTTAAAAGCTACGGCTTGTACAACACCTCCATTTTGTTTTAACCATTCTAGTTGTTCATCATCCAAATTTCTACTGTGATTGCAAAGAGCACGAGCAGATGAATGTGATGCAATAATAGGAGCTTTTGTTAACTCAATCATTTGGCGCATTGCTTCTTTTGAAGGATGAGAGACATCTATCATAATACCCCATTTATTCATTTCGGCAAGGACTTGTTTGCCAAGGTCGCTTAAACCATTGTGAAGCCATATACTGTCTTTTTCACCTGTGTTAGAATCACTCAGCTGACTATGACCATTATGAGCTAGAGACATATATCGTGCTCCTAAATCGTAAAATTCTTTTACTCTACTAATATCTGTACCAATAGGATATGCATTTTCAACACCAATCATAGCCACTTTTTTTCCTGAAGCTATAATACGTCTTACATCGTCCGAAGTGGTAGCTAATTCAATTTCGTCTGGAGCAATCTCTTCCGTTAATTTGTGGATAGCTTTAAATTTTGATATTGCATTTTCATAAGCCTTGGCGTAACCCTCTTCCGTTATGGTATCTTGTCCAGTATAGACAACTAACCATGACACATCTAAGCCTCCTTTTTTCATTTTTGGGAGGTTTACTTGGGTGTCCAATTCTTGTGAGTAATTAATAGAATCGGTAAAGTTTTTTACGTTAATATCATTATGGGTATCTAATGTTATTACCCGTTCGTGAATAGCTTTCGCTTTATCAATAAGTTGTGTTTCAGACATTTCTTTTTCAATATTTTCTTTTTGCTCTTCTTTGCAAGCTGTTGTAAAAATTATTAGGCATAAAAAAATAAGCTTATATAGGGAATTACCTCTAAAAGCTAGTGTGCAATTTGTGTGTAGTTTCATTATAAGTATAATTATTTAGTTTACTAATCAAATATAGCAATAAAAAATTGTTAATTATTTTTTGTTTCTTTATGCAAACAAATTATTCTAAAGAAAAAAATTCAATGAAAACTACTTTCTATTTTTTACTTGTATTTACTATAGTTTTTACTAGTTGTAAAAGCAATGAAGAAAAAAGACAACACCAATTAGTTGATGCTCCTATGGCAAAAAAGATACCTAAAGAACTTACTATTCATAATGACACTCGTGTAGATAATTATTATTGGATGCGTTTAAGTGACGCCCAGAAAAATGCTGAAACACCTGATGCACAGACACAAGATGTATTAGACTATTTAAATGCTGAGAATGAGTATTTAGATACAGTAATGAAACATACAGAAGGATTTCAAGAAAAAATTTACAATGAAATTGTAGGGCGCATAAAAAAGGATGATGCTTCAGTCCCAGTAAAGAACAACGGATATTTGTACTATACCCGTTTTGAAGAAGGTAATGACTATGCGTTGTATTGTAGAAAGAAAATTAATAAAAATGCTGAAGAAAAAATTATACTCAATGGCCCAGAAATGGCTAAAGACTATGCATACTATGGTATTGGTAGCCGTTCAATAAGTATGGATAATAGTTTAATGGCATTTGGGATAGATACGGTTTCAAGACGTCGTTATACCATTTATTTTAAAAATCTCACAACGGGTGAAATATTACCTGATAAATTAAGCAACACCAATGGTAGTGCAATTTGGGCGAACAATAATAAGACTGTTTTTTATGCAACAAAGGACCCTGAAACACTCCGTCAGGATAAAATTTATAAACATGTACTTGGTACAAATCAATCAGACGATATATTGGTATTTCAAGAAAAGGATGAAACTTTTCGATGTGGCGTTTTTAAGTCTAAGTCTAATGAATATATAATGATAGGAAGTTTTCATACACTTTCTACGGAGTATAGATATTTAAATGCAGATAAACCAAGTGGTGAATGGAAAATTGTACAACCCAGACAAAATGATTTATTGTACTATGTGGAGCAATATCAAGATGATTTTTATATTCAAACCAATTTAGATGCCAAAAATTTCCGCTTGGTAAAAACACCAATTACAGCTACAACTACCGAAAATTGGATAGATGTTATTCCGCATAGAGACGATGTTTTTCTACAAAGTTTCGATATTTTTAAAAGCCACTTAGTTTTAGAAGAACGTATAAATGGATTAAGAGCTATAAGAGTTATTAAATGGAGTGGTGAAGAACATTATATTAAGTTTAACGATCCTGCTTATCTTGCATACACAACTTCTAATCTAGATTTTAATACCAACATTTTGCGTTATGGTTATACATCATTAACCACTCCTAACAGTATTTACGATTATAACATGGATACCAAAGAACAAGTTTTGTTAAAGCAAGACGAAGTGCTAGGGGGCGACTTTTCTGCTGAAAATTATACATCTGAACGTTTGTATGCAACTGCAAATGATGGTACTAAAATTCCTATTTCCTTAGTCTACAAAAAAGGTGTTGAAAGAAATAATGAGACCCCGTTGTTAATAGGAGCCTATGGTTCTTACGGAAGCAGTAGAGAACCAACATTTAGTTCTAACAGATTAAGTTTGTTAGACAGAGGATTTGTATATGCCATTGCTCATATTCGTGGCGGACAGGAAATGGGGCGCTATTGGTATGATGATGGAAAATTATTGAAAAAGAAAAATACGTTTACCGATTTTATAAATTGCGGAGAATTTTTAATTAATGAAGGCTATACCAGTAGCAATCATTTATATGCAATGGGAGGGAGTGCTGGAGGCTTACTAATGGGAGCTATTTTAAACATGAAACCAGAGCTTTGGAATGGTGTAATTGCAGCAGTACCATTTGTTGATGTAATTTCTACGATGCTAGATGAAACCATACCACTAACTACTTTTGAATTTGACGAATGGGGGAACCCCAAAGACAAAGAGTATTACGATTATATGAAATCATATTCACCTTATGATAACGTAAAAGCAAAGAATTATCCAAATGTTTTAGTCACCACTGGTTTTTGGGATAGTCAAGTACAATTTTGGGAGCCAGCAAAATGGGTCGCCAAATTGCGAGATATGAAGACCGATAACAATCTGCTTATCATGGATTGTAATATGGATGTTGGTCACGGTGGAGCCTCTGGGCGCTTTGAACGCTATAAGCGAACTGCATTATTCTATACTTTTTTCTTTGATTTGGAAGGAATTACAGAATAAACTAAAAAAGTCTAGAATTTAATTCTAGACTTTTTTATCACTTGGTTTCTGCTTCCGAGAGTAAAAACGGATATGCATTTCTAATAATCGCTAAATCTTTTTTAGAAAGATTCTCTTTATCCTTGCCTAATTGCTGTACAGCATAGGTTTCACGAAGTTCGTAATAGGCTTTTGTTAATTCGTCTTGAACAGCAATAAATAACTCGTAAAATGTTTGCTTTCCTGTTTGAAGAGAGATGATTGCTTTTGTTGGATTATCGGATGAAGTTGTTACGCTATTGCCATTACAATAATTGCAACTCTTATCGCCATTATTATCTAGAAATGTTTTAGCTATGTTTTTAAGGTCTGAAATTGTAACTAAATCATCTTCAATCATGATTTGCTTTTTGCCATTCAAAACAATTCTTAAAATATTGCGTTCATGAATGTCTACACTACAATTCTGTCCTAGTGGACAGTTTCTAGGAAGTTTTCTATTAATACCTTCATCTTTTGCCATTGTTGTTGTAACTAGAAAAAAGATTAATAATAAAAATGCAATGTCTGCCATAGACCCTGCATTTACTTGTGGTGCTGCCCTCATAATTAGATATTTTAATGTTAATGTAATTATGAAGTCTCAAAAACGATACCATAAAAAAGCCCGAACTTTAAGTCCAGGCTTCAAATTAGTTTCTATGTAAAGGTTAAGATAATATCCCTTTTGCTTTTTGCTTTTTAGAATACCAAACTAAGAATGCAGCCACTATAATTATTAAAATTGGCATTAGGTAAGGTTGAGATTCACTAAAAACATCAGCCATGTTTGTCCCAAATAACCAATACAATTGTTGAACTGTGGCTGCTAAAAATGATACTAATAATAATGTTACAGCAATTTTTTTACGCATTAAAAATGTAATACATCCAATAACTCCAGCAAAAACTGCAATAGCAAATAATGCAGTTATCCAAGCAGGCATACTTTCTAAAAGAGCAATTTGATCAGCATTCATATCTGCTATTGAAGCTTCAGTTTTAAATGCGTGTTGTAGATAAGCATTTACACCCATTCCATTCCAAATAAGTGCAATAATACCGATAATCCAAAAGACAGCTTCTGGTTTGTTTGTTTCTGACATAATAATTGGTTTTTAGTTTGTAAAAATATGTTTTACAAGTGTTTATAGTATACTAATGTATGTAGAAACCTTGTAAAATACAAATATAGGGTGGTTTGATAGTATCCATGACCTTGGTTAAATTGTTAAAAGCTTTACTAAAATGTTTCATTTAGAGTTTTAATAAGTTTTTCTAATTATTGATAAGTTTTCTTAAAAAGATTCATTAAAAACCCAAGAAAGGAGTTATTTTTGCAACTTCTTAATATTTACATTAATGTTAGTAACAACCCTAGAATTAGAAGAACGTAAAGTTGGTAAAGACTTATATAGTTACCAAAAAGGGGCAATTAATAAAATTTTCAAATGCTTTGAAGACGCACCAGACGATTACCATTTACTATATCAGTTACCAACTGGAGGTGGGAAAACGGTTATCTTTTCTGAAATTGTAAGACAGTATTTAAAGCACCATAAAAAAAAGGTGCTGGTAATGACACATCGTATAGAATTGTGCAAGCAAACCTCAAATATGCTTACAGAGTTTCATGTGCATAATAAGGTTATAGATAGTAAAGCTAATCTTGAAGACCAGAACGATTATTCATGTTTTGTGGCGATGGTTGAGACATTAAATAATCGTTTAAATGAGGACAAACTAGACATTTCTGATATAGGTTTGGTAATTATAGATGAAGCACATTACAATTCCTTTACTAAATTATTCAAGTTCTTTTATAAATCATTTTTTCTAGGCGTTACAGCAACACCTTTGAGTTCTAATACAAATTTGCCAATGACCGACAATTATGACGAATTAATTGTTGGGGAAACCATAGAATCATTAATTGAAAACAAGTTTTTGGCAAGGGCAGAAACGTACTCATATAATGTTGGGCTAACCTCCTTGGTTGTTGGGGCAAACGGAGACTATACCGTTAAATCTTCTGAAGATTTATATACAAACAATGATATGCTTAGCAAATTAATGCATGCATATGAAGACTGTTCCAAAGGTAAGAAAACATTAATTTTTAACAATGGTATAAATACCTCATTACATGTTTTTGATACGTTTAGAGCAGCAGGATATCCTGTGGCACATTTAGATAATACACACTCTAAAAAAGAACGCGAGCAAATTTTAAAATGGTTTAAGGAAACATCAGATGCTATTTTAACTTCAGTCAGCATCTTAACCACAGGGTTTGATGAGCCAACTGTTGAATCTATTATTTTAAACAGGGCAACTAAATCATTAACCCTTTACTATCAAATGATTGGTCGTGGCTCACGTATTCTCAAAAATAAAGATACTTTTACAGTTGTAGATTTGGGAAATAATTTTCATCGCTTTGGGCCCTGGGGTTCCGATTTAGATTGGCAAAAAATATTCAGATCACCTAATTTTTATTTAGATGGCTTACTCAATGACGAGGAGTTAGAAAGTAATTTTAGATACGAAATGCCTCCTGAAATTAGAGAACAATTTGTTAATTCTAATGAGGTATATTTTGATATTACTAAAACGTATACGGAATCTATTAGAAGCGGAGAGTCTTCAAAAGTGGTTTTAGAACGATCTATAGAACATCATGCTAAAATATGTACAGAAAATAGTGAGGATGTTTACGATGCTTTGATTTTAATGAAACTACTAGATGACGATATTGACCATAGAATACATCGCTATACCAAATGTATTAGTAAGAGTACATTTAATTTTGTAGAGTGGTTAAAAGATGATTATAAGCGAAAATTGCGTTCCTATTTACGCAGTAATTTTGATTACATCTTTGAAACTATCCACGGCAGATTACCAGAGTAGCGCCTCTCTATATATATTCTTTTTTGTTAAAAATTTAATCTGGCTTTATTGTATTAATTGATTTAATTACCTTTAAAATCAATTTACTAACAGACCAAAATTTTATATAATGAAAAAGCGAGTAATTCTAATATTCTCTACACTTGCATGTTTTTTTACTGCCACTTCTAGCATACATGCTCAAAACGAAATTCTTGATAAACTTAACGACATTGCAATTGTCGATCAAAAAATAATGATGCCTATGCGTGATGGTGTCCGTTTAGCAACAGATATCTATCGTCCTAAAACAGATAAAAAAGTACCTATTATTTTTTCAAGAACACCTTATAATTTTAATTCTTGGGGAGATGGTAAACAACGCACTCGCACTGCACAACAAGCATACGAAGCTGTAAAGCGTGGCTATGCTTATGTGGTACAAAATGAACGTGGGCGTTATTTCTCTGAAGGTAAATGGGATATTCTTGGTGTGCCATTAACCGATGGTTATGATGCCTTCACGTGGATGAAAAATCAACCATGGTCTAATGGAAAGATTGGAACCTATGGTTGCTCATCTACTGCTGAGTGGCAAATGGCAGTAGCCGCGTTAGACCATCCTTCACATACTACAATGGTTCCACAAGGTTTTGGTGCAGGTGTTGGAAGAGTTGGAGATATTAATGAACAAGGAAATTGGTATCGTGGTGGTGTTGAACAAATGCTGTTTTTTTCTTGGTTATATGGTGTAGAGCATGACAAATTTAAACCACGAATTCCAGCAGGTGCAACACAAGAAGATTTAATACGGATTTCCAGATTTTACGATTTAGCCCCTGAAAACCCTCGTATAGATATGGCAAAAGCATTACAACACCTACCTATTCAGGATATCCTCAAAAACATTTATGGTAAAAAAGAAATCTTCGATAAAATGATTCGTCGAAAGCCAAATGATAAGGCATGGTTTAAAGGTGGTATTTATCATGATAATATGGAAATTGGAGTACCAAGTTTTTGGTTTGCATCGTGGTATGATGTATCCATAACACCTAATTTAAAACTGTTTAATCATGTTAGAAACAACTCTAAAGATGCTACAATTAGAGATAATCAATATTTAGTAATTGCACCAACGTTACATTGTGCTTATACTAGAGCAACTGAAAATACCATTGTTGGCGAACGAAATGTTGGTGACGCCAGATTAAATTATAGTGAACAAATTTATGCATGGTTCGATTTATGGTTGAAAGGGGAACAAAATGATTTTAAAGCCAAAACTCCTAGAGTACAATATTATACTATGGGAATTAACAAATGGCAATCATCAGATACTTGGCCACCCGAAACCGCTAAAATGAAAACATTTTACCTAAATAGTGGAGGTAATGCCAATAGCTTTTTTGGAGACGGAAAATTAACATCTAAAAAACCGAGTAAAAATAATCCTGATGGTTTTACATATAATCCTATGCAACCAGTACCTTCTTATGGTGGCAATGTATGTTGTACAGGAAACGCTGTAAAAGGTGGCGCATTCGACCAGCAACAAATGGAAACCAGAAACGATATTTTGGTTTACACCAGTGATATTCTTAAGGAAGGTATCGAAGTTTCAGGATTTATAGAATCTATAATATATGTGTCGTCTGATGTAAAGGATACCGATTTCACAATAAAAATAATAGATGTTTATCCAGATGGAAAAGCTTATAATTTGGATGAAACTATTCAACGTGTACGCTATCGGGAAGGCTATGACAAAGAAGTCTTTATGGAAAAAGGTAAGGTGTATAAAGTAAATCTAACGCCAATGTCAACCAGTAACTACTTCAAAAAAGGACATCGAATACGTATAGAAATTTCGAGCAGTAATTTTCCGCGTTTTGCACGTAATTTAAACACAGGAGGAAATAATTTTGATGAAACTGAAGGTATTATTGCACATAATAAAATACATCATTCTTCAAATTACCCATCACAAATAAAAATACCTATAATAACTAACTAATTAACTAACTATAACACTCTCCAAGGATGGAGGATAAATTCTACAATCATGACTAAAATTTTAAAGACTTCATTGCTATGGATTTGCTTCATAGGACTGATATTTTCCGGACAATCACAAACAATTAACGAAGACACTTTTAGTGGGCTAAAATTTAGAAACATTGGTCCTGCAATGACCTCAGGAAGAATTGCAGATATTGCTATTAATCCAAATAATGAAAACGTATGGTATGTTGCTGTAGGTTCTGGTGGTGTATGGAAAACAATGAATTCAGGAACTACTTGGAAACCTATATTCGATAAACAAAATTCATTTTCTATTGGATGTGTAACTATCGACCCTAACAACTCGCATACCATTTGGGTTGGAACTGGTGAAAATGTTGGGGGTCGTCATGTCGCTATTGGCGATGGTATTTATGTAAGTCATGATGATGGTATGACTTGGAAGAATATGGGATTGAAAAACTCTGAACACTTATCTAAAATAATTGTGCATCCTGAAAATTCAGATATCATTTGGGTTGCTTCTCAAGGACCACTTTGGACTAAAGGTGGAGAACGTGGAATTTATAAATCTATTGATGGAGGAAAAAGTTGGAAAAGAACGCTTGGAGATAGTGAATGGGTAGGTGCTACCGATTTGGTAATCGACCCAAATAATCCAGATGTTCTTTACGCAGCAACATGGCAACGACAAAGAACTGTAGCTGCATATTTAGGTGGTGGTCCAGGTTCTGGTTTACATAAAAGCACTGATGGAGGTGAGACTTGGAAACCTCTTAAAAAAGGAATTCCAAGGTCCAATTTAGGTAAGATTGGTCTAACTATGTCTCCGTTTAATTCAGATGTTGTTTATGCTGCTATTGAATTGGATAGAAAAAAAGGAGGCATTTTCATTTCTACAAATCGTGGTGAATCTTGGTCAAAACAATCGGATGCAGTTTCAGGAGGTACAGGACCTCATTATTATCAAGAATTGATTGCTTCACCACATGAAGAAGGAACATTGTATTTAATGAATAATAGTGCACTGGTTTCAAAAGATCATGGCAAAACATTCAATAGAATGAGTAGATCAAATCAACATAGTGATAGTCATGTTGTGGTATTTAAAAAATCTGACCCTAATTACTTATTATTTGGAACAGATGGAGGCTTATATGAAAGTTTTGATGCTACTAAGAGTTGGAAATATATAAGAAACTTACCAATTACACAATATTTTAAAATTGCTGTTGATGATGCTAAACCATTCTACAATATTTATGGTGGTACTCAAGATAATGGTTCACATGGAGGCCCTTCACAAACGACCAGCTCTGATGGTATAACAAATGCAGACTGGTGGAAAGTTTTAGGAGCTGATGGCGCACAATCGGCTACAGAACCAGGAAATCCAAATATCACCTACGGAGAATTTCAACAAGGAGTTCTTTTTAGAGTAGATCAAACCACTAGAGAATCGGTTTTTATTCAGCCACAACCTCAAAAAGGCGATCCTTATGAACGCTATAATTGGGATGCACCAATAGTAGTAAGTCCACATAATCCAACACGACTATATTTTGCTTCACAACGCGTTTGGAAATCGGAAAACAGAGGTGACGATTGGACTCCAATTTCAAAAGATCTTACATTAAATCAGGACAGAATTACATTTCCAATGTATGGCAAGCAACAAAGTTGGGATAATGCTTGGGATATAGGTGCAATGTCTAATTATAATACCATTACGTCTTTGTCTGAATCACCTAAACAAGAAGGCCTTATATATGCAGGAACCGATGATGGTATTATTCAGGTCACTGAAAATGGTGGAGCATCTTGGAGAAAATTTTCACTCAATAATATTAAAGGAGTTTCAGATATTCCTTTTGTAAACGATGTACGTGCAGATTTGTTTGATGCCAATGTTGTTTATGCAGCTTTAGATAATCATAAATATGGTGATTATAAACCTTACATTATTAAAAGTAATGACAAAGGAAAAACATGGTCTTTAATAAATGGAAACTTGCCAAATAAGCTCCTAATATGGCGATTAGTACAAGATCATGTAAAAAAAGATTTACTCTTTGCTGCTACTGAATACGGTATATATTTTACATATAACGGAGGCACTAATTGGGTGAAATTAAAAAGCGGTGTTCCAACAATTTCATTTAGAGACATTACAATTCAGCGTAGAGAAAATGATTTAGTTGCAGGCTCTTTTGGCAGAGGAATTTTTATATTAGATGATATCACGCCGATCCGAAATTTCAATGCATCAATGTTGTCATCTGAAGTTACATTATTTCCAATCAAAACAACCTATTGGTATAAACAATCTAGTAGAGTTGGTAGCCAAGGTGATGCCGAATATAAAGCAAAGAATCCACCATTTGGAGCAAATTTCACGTATTATTTGTCTAAAAAAACAAAGTCTTTAAAAGATCAAAGAAAGGGAAAAGAAAAGAAAGGAAATACTGATTTCCCAGGTTGGGATGCCCTTGAAGACGAGGCCAATCAAAATGGTCCTTCGATTTATTTAATAATAAAAGATGCCAATGGAAATGTGGTTAATAGAGTTAAAGGTACTAATAAAAAAGGGTTTAACCGCGTAAATTGGAGGCTTAACTATCCAAGTAAAAGTGGAGAACGACTAGCTGCTCCTAGAGTACAGCGGAATTTCTTTGGAGGTGGTAGATTAATGGCAACTCCTGGCGATTACACGGTAACTCTAGTAAAGCGTGTTGATGGAAACACAACTGTGCTACAAGAGCCTAAAGCATTTACTGTTGTACCAATGTATGATGGTACATTAAAACGTAAATCTTTTGATGAAATGAATGCGTTTAGAGAAGAAGCGATTAATTTTCAGCAAGACCTCACAGCTACTAATTTAGAGATGTCTAAAAGCTTAAAACTAGTTGATGCCATGAAACGTGCTGCATATAAAACTACAAGGGCGAGTAATGAATTATTACAAAAAATCAATTCTGCCAGAACAACATTATTGGGTATAGATAAAGAATTACGCGGTAATAAAATTAAAGGAGAAATTGGTGAACGATCAAATCCAACACCAAATGATGCTAATCGTATTGGTAGAATGGCATTGTCAAATACGTATGGTCCAACAGGAAATCACAGAGCAGCACTTAATAGGGCTAAGAAACAATTATCTGGAATTAAGTCACAATTACAAAATGTAACTTCAAATGTATTTTCAGCACTTGAACAAGAACTTAAGAAAGCCGGAGCACCTTGGATTGAAGGTCAAGGCTTGATAAAAAATTAATAATACTTAAACACTAGTTAAATAATTTATGAATAAACAACTTATATTTCAAAAGCGACCATTTGGATTGCCAGAAGCAGATACTTGGAGGTTAGATGAAAACGAAATTCCAGAATTAGCAGAAGGAGAAGTCCTTATACAACAACATTATATTTCATTAGATCCTGCCATGAGAGGCTGGATGAACGATTCAAAATCTTATATTGAGCCTATTCAAATTGGAGATGTAATGCGAGCTGGTTCTATTGGTAAGGTTATAAAATCAAACAATCACCCAACATTTAAGGTCGGCGATTGTTTGACAAGCTGGGGAGGTGTACAACAATACGTTGCTACAAATGGTGATGGTTGGTATAAAGTAGATGATACTTTAGCTCCTATGCCTAAATATATAGGCGCCTTAGGAATGCCAGGAATGACAGCCTATTTTGGAATTTTAGAAGTTGGTAAAATAAAAGAAGACGATATTGTTTTAGTATCTGGTGCTGCAGGTGCTGTTGGTAGTGTAGTAGGACAAATTGCCAAAATTAAAGGTTGCACAGTCATTGGTATTGCTGGTGGAAAGCATAAATGTGACTATCTGGTGAATGAATTAGGCTTTGATGCTGCTATTGATTATAAATCGGAAGACATTTATCAAGCATTAAAAGAAAAATGCCCTAAAGGTATTGACGTTTATTTTGATAATGTTGGTGGTAATATTTTAAACGCTGCACTTACTAAATTGCGTATGCGTGCACGTATTGTGATATGTGGTGCTATTTCACAATACAACAATAAAACGGCAGTAACAGGACCAAGTAACTATCTTTCTTTGTTGGTTAATCGCGCTTCAATGCAAGGTATGGTAGTGATGGACTATGCAAAGGATTATGGCAAAGCTGCTCAAGATATGGGACTCTGGATGATGCAAGGTAAAATTAAAAGCAAAGAAGATATCTATGAGGGAATAGAAAACTTTTACGATACTTTCCAGCGCTTGTTTTCCGGTGACAAAATGGGAAAATTAGTATTAAAAGTTATAGAATAATTCTTTTAGAATAATAACACAAACACATGAATCTTAAATTTTCACTATTTGTATTTTTAATTACAATAAGCGGTTTTGCTCAAAAAAAAGTATTAGACCACTCCGATGTAGAGCTTTGGAATACCATTAAAAATCAAACTATTTCCAACGATGGCAAGTTTGTAATGTATGCTTTAGAAAAAGGCGAAAAGGATAGCTACCTTAAAATAAAAGACGCCAAAGCTACTTTAGTATTTGATCACGAAAGAGCCAGTAAAGGTCAATTTACCTATGATTCTAATTTTGCGCTGTTTACTATTAAAGCATGGAAGGATAGTATTATAGAAATGAAACGTCGAAAAGTAAAGAAACCTAAAATGCCTAAAGACACTTTGGGAATTTATAATCTAAAAGATAAATCACTTCTTAAAATCGCGAACGTGAAGTCCTATAAATTGCCAGAGAAATGGACTGGATATGTCGCTTATTTATTAGCAGATATTAAAGCCGAAAATGACAAAGAAAAAACGGAAAAAGATACTGCCACAACTAAAAAAGAGAAAAAGAAAAAAGGACCAAAAAAAGTAAGTAAGGATAACGGATTTCATTTGATATTGCGAAATTTAGTTACCAGTGCTGAAGATACCTTAAAGTATGTTACCAACTTTACTTTTGCAAAAGAAGGTCAACAACTAGCTTACACAACAACTGGCGAAAAAGATAAAATAAAAGCAGGTGTTTATGTTATGAATCTTGAAACCAATACATCTTCACAAGTATTTGAGGCCAATAAAAAAACGAAGTATTATCAATTAAGTTTTAATGATGATGGAACGAATTTAGGATTTGTTGTAGATACCGATACTACGAAGGTATTGGTAAGACCTTACAAATTATATATATGGAAAGACGGAAACACTTCAGCTGAAAAATTGGTTGATGCTACTTCAACTCCTAAAGGATATAGAGTATCTTCCGATGGAAAAATAAGTTTTTCAAAAGATAACTTGAAGCTCTATTTCGGTTTAGCAACACCTCCAATTGTGAAGGATACTACGCTTATAGATGAAGAAATTGTAAACGTTGAAGTGTGGACGTATAATGAACCAAGATTATATACAGTTCAAGAACTGCAAGTAAAAAACGATAAAAAGAAGTCGTATCAAACCGTTATTCATCTTAATAATAATAATAAATTAGTACAATTAGCTACTACAAATTACCCTAATGCACAACTGGGAAATGAAGGAAATTCAAATTATGCATTAGTTAGTAATCCTAAACCCTATCAATTAGAAAGTCAATGGTCAGGAGTTTGGGCTAGTGATTATGCCATTGTGAATACAAATTCGGGTGAGACAAGTTTAGCACTTAAAAAAATAGGAGGTTCGGTACGTTTAAGTCCACAAGGAAAGTATGCATATGGATATAGTCCTGTGGATAGTACTTGGATTGCTTATAATATTGCATCTAAAAAACGTGTAGATTTAACCAAAGGAAAAGTGTTTTATAATGAATTAAACGATTCACCAACACATCCGAGGTCTTATGGTATTGCTGGTTGGACAGAAAATGACGAAGCCATACTCATTTATGATCGCTATGATATTTGGAAGTTTAATCCTGATACTGGTGTGAGTTCAAAATTAACAAATGGAAGAGAGCACAAAATTACTTATAGATACGTAAAATTGGATAATGAAGAACGATTTATAGACTCCAACGAAAAATGGTTATTAACAACGTTCAATGAAACGAATAAGCATTCAGGTTATTATGAATATAATCCTAAGAGTAATACAGGAAAACAGTTGTTGTCTGGTGCATATAGCTATTCAAGACCAACTAAAGCACAATTTGGGAAGAATCTCATATTTGCGCGTCAGTCTTTTCAAGAGTTTCCAAACATTCGTTTATCTGAATTGAGTTTTAAAAAACAAGTGGTTATTAGTGATGCCAATCCGCAGCAATCTGAATATAATTGGGGAACGTCTGAACTTGTCACTTGGACCTCTTTAGACGGCAAAGAACTTACAGGAATGCTTATTAAACCTGAAAATTTTGATTCAAACAAAAAGTATCCAATGATTGTAAACTTCTATGAGAAAAGTTCAAACGGATTATTTAGACATCGCGCGCCATCAATAGGACGCTCAACCATAAATTATAGTTTTTATACCAGTAGAGGCTATCTAATTTTTAATCCAGATGTGTATTATCGCACAGGATACCCAGGAGAAAGTGCTTATAATTGTGTCATTCCGGGAATAACATCATTAATAGAGAAAGGCTTTGTAGATAAAGATCATATTGGAGCACAAGGGCATAGTTGGGGAGGTTATCAAGTAGCTTACTTGGTTACTAAAACAAATATTTTTAAAGCCGTAGAATCTGGAGCACCAGTACCTAATATGATAAGTGCTTATGGTGGCATACGTTGGTGGACAGGATTGAGCAGACAATTTCAATATGAACATACACAAAGTAGGATAGGAGGAACACCTTGGGAATACCCATCACGTTTCGTTGAAAATTCTCCTATTTTCTATATCGATAAAATAAATACGCCTTTATTAATTATGCATAATGATGCAGATGGACATGTGCCATGGTACCAAGGTATTGAATTTTTTGTGAGCTTACGCCGTTTGGGGAAACCAGCATGGTTTTTAAATTATAATGGTGAACCACATTGGCCTTTAAAACTTCAGAATAGAAAAGATTTTAATAGACGTATGTCACAATTTTTTGATTATTATTTAAAGGGAGCAGCAAAACCTGTCTGGATGGAGCGGGGTGTGCCAGCGATTGAGAAAGGGATTAATCAAGGGTTGGAATTGATGGGTTCTGAAGATAAAAATTAAAAGTAGGTTAAAAACCAAATAAAGAAAAAGGCTGAAATTTAAGTTATATTTTTATATTTCAGCCTTTTTTAATTCTGTAGCAATTTTTAATTTTCAAATCGCATGTTTCCTGTAAGCATAATTTCTTCATAATTTTTAAATTTGAGTCTATCATAATTTATCTTGATTAGTTTTTGAGTAATCCTTGATAATCTTTGCTTATTGTTGCTAAATGTTCTCATGGCTAAATGTCTTAATTGTTAATTCTTATTGTTTAGTAGTTTTTCTACGATTAACTATAACGTCTTTTTTCATTCCAAACACGTGATTTAGTTATACTCAATCTTTTTGGAATTTTTACTTTGCTTAAATCTCTCATGATTTCATTTATTTATGGATTAATAATTATTTATACAGATTAACTGTAACGTCTTTTAGTATTCCAAATAATAGCTTTTGTATTGCTTAATCTTTGTGGAATTCTTACTTTGTTTAATGTTGTCATCGGTTCTAATTTTTAGTTTAATTGTTATGATTTACCTTATAGACGACATAAAATATATTTTGTTACAGTACTATGCATAACAAAGTATTATATTTAACATATTTTAACGTTTTGCTATTAGAAATTTATTAATTTTGGATAGGGTAGTGTAACATATTATCAAATTGTTACTCTTATTAAATATATCAATCAATCCAACCAATCCAAATGAAACGTATTCTTTTAGTACTCGTAAGTAGCTTTATACTTCAAGCTACAGCACAAACAACGTTAACAACTGCCCAATGGCAGGAAGATTTAAAATTTTTACAGCATACCGTTCACGATGAGTATGCGTTTTTATTTAAAAAAACTACAGCTGAGGCGTTTGATGCCGAAGTAGATAAACTTTATAAGGACATTCCTAATCTGCAAGAACATGAGATTGTTATTGGTTTAGCAAGACTTGTATCTTCTTTTAAGTATGGACATACCGTTTTGGGATTTAGATATCAACCAGAGAAATTTCATCAATTACCTTTAAATTTTTATCAATTCAATGATGGCATGTTTATTCAAGGCGTACATAAAGATTATAAACAAGCATTGGGAGCCAAAGTTATTGCTATTGCTGGAGTACCGATTGCCGATGCCTTAAAAGCAATTTACCCAGTGGTACCAGCAGAAAATAGCCAGTTCTTTAAGGCTTATGCTGGCTTGTATTTGAGTGTCCCTGAAGTATTACATGCACAAGGTGTTACAAAAGTGTTTTCTGAAACCGTTGAGCTCACCTTAGAAAAAGATGGAACAATTTTTAAGCAAATTTTTAAGTCCTTACCAAAAGGGAAGCGTGTACCAACTAACTATAGCCTTGTACAACAGGATAGTATTTGGTTAGATATACGTAATCAAGATATTACACCTAATTATTTAAAGCATTTAAATAAGATATATTACTATGAATATTTGCCAGAACAAAAAACAATGTATGTAAGACATAGCCAAATACAAGATGATCCTTCGGAGAATATTCCAGATTTTTATGAACGTCTTTTCAATTTTATAGACAACAACGATGTAGAACGCTTAGTGATAGATGTACGTTTAAATGGAGGTGGAAACAATTATAAGAACAAACCCATTATTACTGGCATTATCAAATCTGAAAAGATAAATAAAGTTGGCAATTTGTTTGTGATTATTGGTAGGCGTACATTTTCGGCATGTCAAAATCTGGTTAACGAAATGAGTAATTATACCAATGCTATTTTTATTGGTGAGCCTACTAGTGAAAATATCAATTTCTATGGTGATAATAATCGTGTAGACTTACCCAACAGTAAAATTCCTGCATTTTTATCTTTTGCTTGGTGGCAAGACAAGCCACAATGGGAGGGAGACGAATGGTTGGCGCCTCATATTGCTGTTGACATGAGCTCTGAAGATTATAAAACAAATAATGATGTTGTTCTTAACGCAGCATTATCCTTTGCCGATGATAATTATATTCTTAAACCAATGGAATATTTGACTAATTTTTTCATGACAGGACAAATAGACAAATTAAAAAGTGAAGCAGCAAGAATGGTTAAAGACCCAAAGTATAAGTACTTTGATTTTGAAGGAAAGTTTAATCAAGCGGGTTATCAGTTACTAGGAGATGGTCAGGGCAAAGAAGCTATTTTTGTATTTCAGATGGTAACTAATATGTACCCAGAATCGGCAAATGCTTGGGATAGTTTAGCAGAAGGATATTTAAAAGCTGGTGATAAAGAAAAAGCGACGGAATATTATAATAAGGCTATTGCAATGGATCCTAATGGGCCAACCGGGAAAAACGCCAAAGAGATGTTAAGAAGGATGGCTGAAAATTCCCATTAGGAATATTTGAAGAAAAGATTTGAATTATTGAACGTATTCATTTGCAATTTGCGCTGCTAATTTAGCATTATTATAAACCAATTCAATATTTGCATTAAGGCTTAATCCATCTGTAAACTCCTTAACTTTACCCAATAAAAAGGGAGTGCTGTCTTTGCCTTTAATACCTGATTTTTTCTCTTCAATAAGTGCTTTATCAATAGCATTATTCATAAGCTTAAAATCAAGTTCCTTATCTTTTGGGACTGGGTTTGTAATAATAACACCCCCTTTAAGATCGAGTTCCCATTTGGTTTTTAAAAGTTTTGCAATTTCAGTGGCAGTCTCCATTTTATAATTCACTTTAAAACCACTTTTCTGTGTATAAAATGCAGGTAATTCATCGGTTTGATAACCCAGTACGGGAATACCAAATGTTTCTAAATACTCGAGTGTTAAACCCAAATCGAGTATGGCTTTTATACCTGCACAAACTACAGCTACATTAGTATTTGCCAATTCTTGCAAATCGGCTGATATATCAAAAGATTCTGAAGCACCACGATGTACACCACCAATTCCTCCAGTGGCGAAAACACGTATTCCTGCAAGATTTGCGGCTATCATAGTAGAAGCAACAGTAGTTGCGCCATCAATTTTCTGTGATAATAAATAGGGCAAATCTCTACGACTAGCTTTTACAATTTTATTTCCTGATTTTGCTAAATAATCAATTTCACTTTCATTAAGTCCTACTTTAATTTTTCCATTAAGGAGTGCAATGGTAGCAGGTATAGCGCCATTATCTCTAACAATTTGTTCTACATTTTGGGCTGTCTCTATATTTTGAGGATAAGGCATACCATGAGAAATAATGGTAGATTCTAGTGCTACTATTGGTGAGTTATTTAATAAAGCCTTTTTAACTTCTGAATTAATCTCGAGGAGTTTTTCTATCATGATGCTAACGTATCTAAAACCTTTTGAACACAAATATCTGGGTTTACAGCATCTTGATGCATAATAGTAATTTGGGCACATGCAGAAGCAAATTGCACCATGTCGTATAATTCCATTCCTTTCGTTTCTCCGTAAAGTATTCCTGCCATAAAAGCGTCTCCTGCACCAGTAGTGTTAACTGGAGAAATGATTTTATTCTTGTCAATAAATATTTCATTTTCATCACCATAGGCTACGCCATCTATTCCTAAAGTGATAAATACTTTTTTGACACCTAAGTCTAAAAAATGTGCTACTACTTTTTCATATTCAATTTCGTATTCAACTTTAATGCCACTTAGTAATTCCGCTTCCATAGCATTACACTTTAATATATATAGCTTATCGAGAATTGGCTTAGCTTTTAGTGCTTTTTTAGCTGAAACGGCTTCTAAAGCAAAACGCATATTTGGTAGATTTTCAGTAACCAATTTCAGGGTAGAAATAGGTAAATTTGTTTCTATGATACAGTAGTCGCTTTGTGCAATAACATCTAAATTATCTAAAATAAAAGCATCAGGGATTTCATTATAAATATCCATTGCAGTGAGCCCCAAAGCCATATCATTAGATTTATCCATTATAGCCATAAAAATAGAGGTTTTACTATTTTCTTTAATCAAGCTATGGATAATTGAAATCCCTAAGATATTACAGGAATCTGTTATAGTCTTTGAGAATTCATCATCTGCTAAAACAGTTAAAAACTCGACATCAAAATCAAGATGTTTTAAATTTTCAGCAATATTTCTTCCAACACCACCAAGAATGGTTTCAAGGTGACCAGTATTAGAGTCTTGATAAATTAACTCTTCATTAGAAAAACCAATCAAATCAATATTTGATGCACCTATTACTGAAATCTTCGGATTATTTGACATCTTTAATAAAGTATTGAATAAAAATTCTTTTTAATTTAGGTAAATTTACAAGATATAGTTAAAATGTATGCAAAAATTCAAGTCAATTTTTAAAAAAGAAAAACCAATTATTGGAATGGTACATGTGCAAGCATTACCAGGAACTCCCAAACATAAATTTGAGCCTTCTGTTATTATCGATAAAGCCCTTGAAGAAGCCAGAGTGTATTCCAAGGCTGCAATAGATGCCATCATGATTGAGAATATGCATGATATTCCATATCTTAAAAATGGAGTAGGACATGAGGTAAGTAGTATAATGACAGTAATTGCTCACCAAATAAAGCAAGAGACCAAGTTGCCAATTGGCATACAGATTTTGGCCGGAGCAAATCGTGAAGCCTTGGCTGTGTCCAAAGCAGCATCAATAGATTTTATTCGTGCTGAAGGTTTTGTGTTTGCACATACTGCCGATGAAGGTATTATAGAAGCTCAAGCAGGAGATCTATTACGTTATCGTAAGAATATAGATGCTGATTCAGTAGCTATTTTTACCGATATTAAAAAGAAGCATAGTTCACATGCCATTACACAAGATGTTTCTCTGTTAGATACCGCAAAGGCAGCACGTTTCTTTTTAAGTGATGGGGTTATTATTACCGGAAGTCACACCGGTGAATCCGCTTCTATTGAAGAAATAAAAGAGCTGAAATTACATTTAGACTTTCCAGTAATTGTTGGTTCAGGTATAACACTAGACAATGTCTTAAATTATTTACCAATATGTGATGCGATGATTATTGGGTCCTATTTTAAAGAAAAAGGCTACTGGGAAAATGAGTTGAGTTATAATCGTATTGCAAAATTTATGGATTCTGTAAGAAAATTATAATAAAGATTGATAAATATTTAATTTTTATTGGTTAAGAACCTAACAAATATCATTTTTTGAGTTATATTTAGTCTTTAGCTTTATCTTCATTCTAATTCTAAATGCATAATTATGAAAATATACGATAATAAGCACATCAAAAACGTTGTTTTTGTTGGAGCTCATGGCAGTGGTAAAACCACAATGGCTGAAACCATGTTGTTTGAAGCTGGATTATTAAACAGAAGAGGTACAGTAGAAAATAAAAATACGGTTTCAGATTATCATGAAATCGAACAAGAACGCGAAACTTCGGTATTTGCCACACCATTACACACCGAATGGCGCAATTATAAAATAAATATTATTGACACACCTGGATTAGACGATTATTTGGGTGAAATAGTTTCTTCAATTCGAGTTGCTGATACTGTTGCTACAATTATTAATGGCAGACATGGGGTTGAAGTTGGAACTGAAATTATTTGGAATTATATTAACAAATACAACAGACCAACACTTTTTGTAGTAAACCAAATTGACCATCCGGATACAAAGTTCGATAAAAGTTTTAATGATATTAAGGCTTTAGTTGGTAATAATGCTGTTAAAATTCAATATCCAATAGTAATAGATGGCGCACAATGTATTATAGATGTGTTAAAAATGAAACTCTATAAGTTTTCTCCTGAAGGTGGAAAGCCTGAAAAATTGCCTATTCCTGACGATCAAATAGACTTGGCAAATGAGCTGCATAACGAACTGGTTGAAAAAGCAGCTGAGAATGATGAAGAACTACTAGAATTATTCTTTGATAAAGGCACGTTGAATGAAGACGAAATGCGAAAAGGTATTAAAGCGGGAATGTTACATCATGAATTATTTCCTGTATTTTGTGTTTCTGCATTAAAAGATATGGGTACGGGCCGATTAATGGGCTTCATAGACAATGTTGCTCCAGCTGCAGCTGATTTAAAGCCAGCACAAAGCATAGAAGGAGAAGACATCTCACCAACAACCGAAGCACTTACAGTGCTTTTTGTTTTTAAGACATTATACCAACCCAATTTAGGGCAGATTACTTTTTTTAAAGTAAAATCAGGAGAAGTAAAACTCAACGATAAATTAACCAACTCTAGAAAAGATGAAACCGAAATTATAAACCAATTGTTTATTATGGATGGTAAAAAAAGAGAATCGGTTTCAAAATTAACAATTGGCGATATTGGGGCTACCTTAAAATTGAAGTTTACCAAAACTAACGACACGCTTTATAGTGGTAAAAAGCCAATTACATTGTCACCTATTCAATACCCAGCTTCAAGAATTACGAAAGCCGTTTTTGCTGTTGATAAACATAATGAAGAAAAATTAAGTGATGCATTAAAGCGTATTCACAGTCAAGACCCAACAGTAATTGTACAATTTTCGAAAGAATCTAAGCAACTACTCTTAGGCTGCCAAGGAGAATTACATTTATCGACAATAAAGTGGACCTTAAAAAATATTTATGGTGTTGAAGCTAAATTTGAGAAACCAAAAATTCAATATAGAGAGACTATTCAGCGTTCTTCAACATCAAGTTACAGACACAAAAAACAATCAGGTGGCTCTGGTCAATTTGGTGAAGTACACATGAAGATTGAGCCTTGGTATGAAGATATGGAGGAACCTAACGGATTTAATGTTAGAGGCAAGCAAGAAGTAGATTTACCTTGGGGAGGGAAATTGGTATTCTATAATTGTATTGTTGGAGGTGTTATAGACCAACGTTATTTACCATCAGTTATGAAAGGCGTATTAGAAGTCATGGAATCAGGACCGCTAACCAACTCTTATATTCGAGATATACGTGTAATGGTCTATGATGGCAAAATGCATTCAGTAGATTCTAACGATATTTCATTTAAAATAGCTGGAGCACATGCTTTTAAAGACGCGTTTTTAAATGCTAATCCAAAGTTGTTAGAACCAACAAACGAATTAGTTGTAACAGTTCCAGAAGAAATGGTTGGTAATGTAATGACCGATTTACAATCCAGAAGGGCTATAATTCAAGGTATTGAAAGTAATGGCCACTATCAAATTTTAAAATGCATTTCGCCAGCAGCCGAACTGTATGGATATTCTACAGGGCTTCGATCATTAACACAAGGTAGAGCAACCTTTAGCTCCAGATTTTCAGCTTATAAACCAGTACCACTAAACATACAAAACGAATTAATAAAAAATTAATAACCATAAAATATTTAACATATGCAGACTAAAGTATCATATTTGAGCGATTTGAAGTTTAATCTAGAAACTTGGAAAAGAGAGCTACGGTTTCACTATAATGAGATGGACACTTTTCAAGAAAAATTAGAAGAGATTGCAAGTAGGGAATTTACAAAGAAAGCACTAGTACCTCTAGAAACTTTTCAGAATAGAATTACGATTGAAAAGAATGCCATTTCAAAACTAATGCATCGCTGCAAACGCAAATTGTCTAATGTAGATAGAGTTGATTATGGCGAAAATATTGATGGTAGGTTGCAATACCAACAAAGCTCTTTGCGTGATGATATGAAGCATTATATTAGAATGCATTATGAACTTAAAGAAGAAATGATGGACTATTTTCTTGTTTGGTTGTAATTAAGTATCAGCTATAGATTAAAAGAGCGTTAATAAATATTACGCTCTTTTTTATTAGAAGTTACTTTATATGATTATTGTCTTAGGTGAGAAGAAAATTCAAAGTTAACTTTGAAAAAATAAAATAACTCATTTAATAAAAAAAAACAAACGATAATTGTAATTACCTTAATAGCAATTCTTTTTGCTTGTATTTAAAAAGAAGATGTAACAGCTACTGATATTTCAGGTACTTATGTCGGGACGTTAACAGCTGTAGGTGTAACAAGTCGTGTTAGCAATTCTGGAGCAATAACACCAGCAACTGTTACTATTAAAAATATTGGAGAAGAAATTGAAGCACATTGTATTGCAAATAATTTTGATATAACAATTATACTCGACACCTATAAAAATGGTGATGAAACCATGGTATGCTACACAGGAGCAGATTTTGAAGACATGTATGGACACATGCTTGGAGAAGGTCATATGGGAGACAACATGCAAGGAAATAACATCGAATGGATGCAGCATTTAAATAATGACCATCAACAAGGTGACGAACATTTTGGAAGTTTTAATATGCAAGACCATAGCTTTAATTTCTTATTTAAAACAAGTAATGGTGATTTTCAATTCCAAGGAACCAAGAATTAGTCCGTTTAATTAGTCATTTATAATTTTAGAATTTGTTAAACTTTGCAAAAAAGCCAACTAAAAGTTGGCTTTTTTGTTTTAAATTATTTTATCTTTTTATAATTCAAAACTTAATTTATAAGGAAAAAGATGCTCATTATAAGTATTAAAACACGAATATTTACAATAAATCTTTTATTAATTTAAAGATAAAGGATATCTTTGATTAATAATTAAGATATCTAGTAAAAAACATTTTGAATAAACATGGCAAAATCCCAACAAACATTTAATAAAAGTGAAAAAGAAAAAAAGCGCTTGAAAAAGCGTGAAGATAAGAAAAAGAAAATGGAGGCTCGAAAGCTTGAAAAAGAAACAAGTGGTAAAAAGGGAATTGAATTTGCTTATGTAGATCATAATGGTAATTTAACAGACACACCTCCAGATCCTTCAAAAAAAATTAAGGTAAAAGCTAAACACATAGAAATTAGTATTCCAAGAACTTTAGAGAGCGACAGAGAGGTTATAGACCCCATTAGAAAAGGAACCGTTTCGTTTTTTGATACGTCTAAAGGCTTTGGTTTTATTGTTGATAGTGAGAACCAAGAGAAATACTTCACACACGTAAGTGGTTTAATTGATGAAATTGCCGAAAATGACAAAGTTTCTTTCGAGCTGGAAAAAGGATTGAAAGGCATGAACGCAGTTCGTGTTAAAAAGGTGTAACTGTTGCCTAATCTTATTTCATTTTGTTTATATATAATATTCTATAAAGAGCCTAATGGCACTCAAATATAACATCCACTGGATAAACCTATTCATTAAATGTACTATAATGTTCTGCGTTATGTAACTTGAGCTTTGGTTAAAAGCGAAAGTTGTTACTACAGTTCTTGAAAAAATTTATTCTAAAAAGTTTCTTATGCGATGTTAATGGAACACTTTTTTTCGTTAGGGTAGAGTAGTGGCGAAAATGTGTGTGGAATG
>CAYQME010000009.1:52054-57570 GCA_964418645.1 uncultured Flavobacteriaceae bacterium | reverse complement strand
TTAAAAAAGATTTCCGTTGGAGTTTGTTTCAGAATACATTGATAAGTTGTAGCAAGATTTAATAACAATAAAAAGATTCCCATTTTCATGGGAAATGTTATGATAGAAATAGAACGCAAATTTCTAGTAAACTCAAACGCCTTTAAAGATGAAGCTTTAAAAAAAACTAACATTATTCAAGGGTTTTTAAATACAGATAAAGAGCGCACCGTAAGAGTAAGGTTAAAAGGAGATGAAGGATTTATAACCGTAAAAGGATTGCCTTCTACAGGTGGATTGTCACGTTTTGAATGGGAAAAAGAGATTTCAAAAACAGATGCAAAAGCACTTTTAAAACTTTGCGAAAAGGGTATCATTGATAAAATACGGTATGAAGTAAAGGTTGGAAAACACATTTTTGAAGTGGATGAATTTTTTGGGAACAATAGAGGATTAATAATTGCTGAAGTTGAATTAAATTCTGAGACCGAAACTTTAGTAAAACCAAAATGGTTAGGGCAAGAAGTTACCGGAGAAATAAAGTATTATAATTCGCAATTAAGTAGGCGCCCTTTTAATACTTGGAAATAAGGGAAAAGACAGTAGACAATAGGAATAATTAAAACATAAAATGTGTACTATTTTAAGAGAATTTACATAATAGTGGTTTTACTTAGTATTGTTATAAACTTTACTATTAAAGACCAGTTTTATTGGTCTTCATTTATTTTTTACACATTTCCTCTCCCAATAATAATCCTACTAATTATAGGATTATTGGTTTTTATAAAGAAGCACACAAAAAAAATTATTGTGTTAGCGTTAATATTAACAGTTATATGGATTAGTAGAAGCTATAAACACAATGAGACAAATATAAATGAAAGCCATATTGAGATAGTTTTATGGAATGCATCTCGTGACAGAAATTTTGAAGACGCATTTAATGAGATAGAAAGCATTCCTGACATTCTTATTTTAGTAGAATGTGGAGAAAAAGATATTAAAAAGGTTAAATCAAAATATGGAGACAATTATTTTTTTCTTTCTAAAGAAGAAATAGGGATTTTTTCAAAAACACCAATAACTGTCAAAAATAAAATAAATTCTGAAAATAATTCTACGATAATAAATTTCAAAGTTAGAGGCTTTAATTTTTACGCTATAGATTTGTCAGGAAGCATGTTTAATTTTAGAAAGAAGGAGTTAGATTTTCTTTTTTCTAATATAGATAAAAGCAAAAAAATGCTTATTCTAGGAGATTTTAACACACCTTTTGAATCTGTTCATTTTAAAGATTTTAAAGATAATTTTAATCATGTCTTTTCCGAAAAAGGGAATGGGTTTAGAGAAACATGGCCATGGAATATCCCTTTACTTTCATTAGATCATATTTGGGCTTCTAAGGATTTGGAAATATTAACAGTAGAGAAAATAAACACTTTTAAATCTGACCATAGTATTCTAAAAGCAGTTATAAAAAACTAACTATTCCAAAATCTCTATTCTTCGACTAACTTCATTACCTAATTCATCTACTACAGTAATTAGGTGTTTTCCTGTTTTTGGCAAAATGGCCATATCGTGAATAGCCTTAGTGCTTCCTATAAAGGTTTTATCTACATACCAGAATACAGTTGTTTCAGGCTTAGAATGTGCAATTTTTAAAATGAGTGCATTAGTGTTACCATCGAAATCTTTAGGCAAGAAAAATTGTTCGGATGCTTTGGGATAAATAAATTGCATAGTTATACTTCCTTCTCCTAAACAATCAGCTCTAAATGGAGGCAAGGGTTTATAAAACGGATTCTTAGTTTTATAATAATGCTCCATTAAAGGAGGTAAAACAAACCACGACTTATTAGTGATGTTGCTTAAAGACTCACAAGACGAATTTACTTGATATTCTCCATTAATATCTAAATGCACTAGTATATGGTAGGGACAAGGCTTTGTTTTTAATCCGCTTAATTGTACAAATTGTTTAGTGGTTTCTTCGCAAATTGCCGATGCACGATAGCCGCTTTTTATACAAATGTCTATCTCCAGCATTTCATCAAAGGGTTTTGAGAACCAATCACTATTTGGTAACACATCAAACACATCAAACAAAATTGGGGCAGCGGTTTGTACACCGACTAATCCTGGTCGTCCCTCGCCATCGGCATTACCTACCCAAACACCAACCACATAATTTTTTGTTGCACCAATTGCCCAAGCATCTCTAAAGCCAAAGCTTGTTCCTGTTTTCCAAGCTATTTGTTTGGAGGAATCAAAGAACTGCCAATTTTCATTTCCTTCAGGCCTGTTAACTTCTTTCATGCTTTCAAAGGTTAGGTATATAGAAGCAGCATCAAAAACGGGTCTTTCGTTAGATAATTTCCCAAAGTCAATTTCAGAATCAGCTAAGTAGGTTGGTTCTGTAAATTCATTAGAGAAATATTGACTTGAATTATCATTAAAATGATTCAGGGTTGATGCCATGGCAGCATAACTTTTACACAAATCCCAAAGATTACTTTCAGCACCTCCAAGGATTAATG
Source organism: uncultured Flavobacteriaceae bacterium (assembly GCA_964418645.1). Classification (GTDB taxonomy): domain Bacteria; phylum Bacteroidota; class Bacteroidia; order Flavobacteriales; family Flavobacteriaceae; genus JAADHG01. The sequence continues at coordinate 55,048 of CAYQME010000009.1, read as the reverse complement.
ATAAGCCATAATGATTGGCATTGTACTTTAGGTCTCTTAATTGCAACTGTTTTAGAGAATGATAAAATCTATCTAAACCAAATTGCTGCAACAACCTAACCGAAGGCACATTCAAAGACCTTGATAATGCTCGTTTTGCAGTAACTGCACCATCAAAATCTTTATTATAATTTTGCGGATTATAACTTGCAAATTGTGTTGGTACATCTGGCACCAAAGTGTTTGGGAGTAACTCACCAGAATCTAACATGGCAGCATATAAAAAGGGTTTTAAAATACTTCCTGTGCTTCTCGGTTTACTAATAACATCAACATTTTTTTGATGCGTTTTATCTGTTGGAGCATTGCCAATATATGATAACACTTCTCGAGTATTAACATCTAAAATTAATACCGCAATATTGTGAATTTCGTTTTGACGTAGCTGATTGTAATGATTTTTGACAATATCATTGGTTTGTTCCTGTAAATCTTTTTTCACGGAGGTTTTTACACGTTGTCCATAATGTGTTTGTGTTACTTTTTGCAATAAATGAGGCGCGATTTGAGGTAAAGGACAAGGTTTTTGAGGTAAATTTTCGATAATTGAAAGCTTATAAGTAAGTGAATCGATAACCTCTTTGTCAAGTAGTTTTTTTAAGAGCTTGTTTCGTTTTTTTAATAATTGCTCTTGGTTTTTCCCTGGATAGATTAAGCTTGGGGCATTAGGTAAAACTGCTAGCGTAGCACTTTCTGCCCAAGATAAATGGGTTGCATTTCTATTAAAATAAAGCCATGAAGCCGCATCAAGACCAACAACGTTTCCTCCAAAAGGTGCATTACTAGTATAAAAAGTTAGAATTTTATCTTTACTATATCTAAATTCTAATCGCGTTGCAAGAATAATTTCTTTAAATTTTTCGATATAGCTTCTTGCCTTTCCCTTTCGTGATAGTCTAATAGTTTGTTGCGTAAGCGTACTCCCTCCTCGTTTAACAGTTCCAGAACTAATGTTTTCTTTTAATGCTTTAAAAATGGAAATAGGATTAAAACCAGGATGTTTATAAAAGTATTCGTCTTCAAAAAGAACAATGCATTGTTTAAATTTATCAGGAATACTATCATTATATGGGAAGCGCCATTGTCCATCTTTTGCAATATAAGCCCCTAACAGTTCTCCTTTACTGCTTTCAATTACGGTGGCTGTTGGGCTTGTAAATAATTGTTTGGGCAAGCAAAAGTAATATGCACTCAGTAATATTAAAATCACTACTGACTTAAATTTATGCTTTTTAATATGTACAAAAACTTGCTTCAATTTTTAAATTCATACTCATGTTCAACCCTGCAAATCCTTACGTTATAATAACTGTACCAATTTTGCCGTCCTTTTTTTTGTGCCAGTAAGTGCTCAGAATTTTGCTTCCATTTTTTTATAGCGTCTAAATTTTTCCAATAACTCACAGTAATACCTACTTCTTCACGCACACTATCTATACTAATAAAACCTTCTTCTTGTTTGGCTAATGCTTCCATTTTTTGAGCCATTTCATTATAGCCTTCAGTCTGTTTTGTTTGTGTTGAGGTAAATATTACTGCGTAGTATGGTTTAAAGTTTTGCATAAGAATTTACTTTAGTTTGACAACTCATAGGAATTTCAAAGATAATTATCTTCTCAGTTTTATAACCATCAATATCTGTCATTATAATACGTAAAAGTACTTTACTGGTAATAATGCTTGTTGGATAGTCTTTAACTGATTTTACGTCTTTTATAGATTCACTCCAAGAAGCTCCACAAGTTTCATTTACAACTGATTTTAGTGCTTCAATATCAATATCTATAAATTTTAGTGCTTCTTTTTCTGAAATGGCGTGTGCTTTAAATTTATGATTTCTAGAAATCGTTTTTAAGGGCTTCCAACTGGAATAATAATGTTGCCAATCAATTAGATCGCAATGTGATTTGTCATCTGAAATAGCAATGCTATTTTCATGTTTTTGAAACACTTCTATGGTTCTAAACTCTTGATGATGCTTCACTTTAATAGTTTTCCCTTCTAAGGATTCATCTAAATTTAACTTAAAAGACAGGATTTTATCTGGGTTTCCAAAGGCTTCCTTTGGTGTTTTTTCGGAAATATCATCGATACTTACTGTAAATTCTTCAAAGCTTGCTTTAAAGCGCTTTTTAAGCTTTTCTTCTGTTAAAAAACCATTAAAAACATAACCTTCCTCAAAGGATTCGTAGGCATTCTTACCTCTAACTTTCACCCATTCGCCTGAAATTTTTTCGCCATTATTCATAATGTCTAATTGTAAATTTGTGTGTTCTGTAATTTCCAATGCTGTGCCATAGTCAAGCATTCCAATGCGTTTGGCACCTCTGCTTGGTTTTACTCTAATAACTAAGCCGTTTTCAGCTGAAACGTATTGAATGTCTTGTGCTTCGGTATAGCTAAATGCTACTAGTGCTAATAATATACTTATATGTGTTTTCATAATTTTAAGATGTGTTTGGTCACTCCGAAAAAAATCAGAAACATTTTAGCTTAAAAAGCCGTTTTCGAAATGACAGATTTGTTTATTTATTTACTTTAATCCACTGACCTTTCGTTCTTACGAAATAGTCATTATCATACATCGCTTCAACTTGTGTTCCAGGCAAATAATACTTACCTAAATACGAAGCGTTTAACAGCACATTAAAAGTTTTTATGCTTCCCGTCTTCGAGCTTTTATTCAGATTAAAATAAAAATTTACGCGGTCATCTCTAATATCTGTATAATCAGCTTGATTTGTAGTTGCATTTCCAAAATCAGTAAAACGCGTGTTTACTATTTCCCATCCGGAAGGGAATATTTGGGTTAATGCCACATCGTTGATTGGTTCGTTTTTTTGATTCACTACAGTAATATTTGCAGCAAAGTCTTGGCCTTGTTTTAATTTAGTAATATCTATAGTATTTCCTTGTGAATCTTTATAAGTTATAGAGACTTTTAAACCTCTTTGT
>CAYQME010000009.1:0-51954 GCA_964418645.1 uncultured Flavobacteriaceae bacterium | reverse complement strand
TATAGTATTTCCTTGTGAATCTTTATAAGTTATAGAGACTTTTAAACCTCTTTGTTCAATAATTTCTTTGCCTAATGGCAGCTTACCAGAGGTGACAATTCTAGCATAGATAGTATTGTTTTTAATATTGTTTACCTCAATTTTATTGCTCCCGGCTTTGATATTTAAAGGACGCTGTGAAATAGTATTGTTTGTTTTAATTAATTCTGATTTACCTGCATTAAGTGTATAATTTAAATGTAATGCTTTACCTCCATTTTTACTCACCATTTTTGCCATTGCTAATAAACTGTATGCTGTAGACTGGGTACTCATCCATTGTTTAGATGATAAACGCTTGGCAATATATTCGGCAAGATGTCGTGTTTTAGAATCGTTGAGAATCACCATGGTTTCTAATGCCATGGCACGATTTCTATCTACAGAGCCATAAGTGTAATAATCGTTTTGGTGTGCCCCAAATTCAGTGTTAGCCGTTGCCGAAATTGCTTTCACGGCTTCTGTTTGCCCAGCTAAACCATAAGCAGCGGCCAATCTCCATTTTGCATCGTTAGATAAGTCTCCAAATTCTCTTAATCTGTTCATAGCACTTAAGTCTGGATGCCCAGCTAAAGCGAGAGTATATAATCTATAGGCTTGAGCCACATCACTTCTATAGTTTTTATAGCTTGGGCGCCAATCTTTAGCAGCTTGTTTTTGATATTGTAGCCAATTGGTCTTAAATGTCAATGGTAAAACATAGCCTTTTTTTTCAGCTTCAATTATAAAATGTCCTGCATAGGTAGTCCCCCAATCATTGACATTGTGTTGCCCACTCCAATAGGATAATCCGCCATTAGGTCTTTGAAAATTCGCTAATTTCTTAATGCCGTTTTTTATGTTGTTTTCGATAGTTTGTTTTTTATCAAGGGTTAAATTGAATATCTCTGTTAAGTACAATTGAGGGAACACACTAGATGTTGTTTGCTCAACACAACCATGAGGATAACTGATTAAATATTGTAAACGTCCAGTGAAATCCATAGGTGGCATTGTAGAAAATTCTATCGAGGCACTATTACTACCTTCCACTCCAAACGTTGCAAAATCTATTGTTTTTGAGGTATTAGAATCTAAAATTAAATCGGTTACTTTAGAGCTATACGGATTAGGGTTTACGACATCTAATTCAACCTCGTAAGATGATGTTTCACCATGACCGGAAGCTATAACTTCAACGGTGTTTATACCTTTTGCTTTACTAACATCCAATTCAAAATAGGTCATTTGCTCATCAGGATTTGCAAAAGTTAACGTTTGTGTTTTCTTGCCAACGACTGAAATACCTTTACTTAATTTTAAGTTTATAGAGACTGTCTTTATTTTGTTTTCCATCGCAAATACAGTTACAGGAAGCGTTACTTTTTCTCCAGGACTTAATTTCCGAGGTAAGGTTGCGAGCACCATTAATGGTTTTTTAACAGGAGTTGTTTTTTCTACACTTCCATAAGCAGCATTTATATTATCACCTGCAACAACCATGGTACGAATGGAACCAATATACTTGGGAATTTTAATGCTATATGATTTTGTTTCACCTGCTTTCAATTCAAAAGGACCAAGATATTTTACAACAGGTTTAAAGCGATTGGCTTTTTTCTTTTTGCCAACTATTGCATTACCATCTCCACCAATTTCAAAAATTTGATCTACACTTCCTGTGTATGCACCAATAACTTCATCGAAAATATCCCAGGTTTTTACACCAAGCGCTTCGCGAGCATAAAATATATCCCAGCCATTAGGTGTTTTAAAGCGTGTTAGGTCTAATAAGCCATCATCTACAATAGCGACTGTATAGGCCATTGCTTTATTGTTTTTTTCGCTAATTTTTACAGTAATATCCTGTTCTGGACGCAATACATTAGGCATACTTATTTGTGGTTCCAAAAGGGTGTTTTTGTCTTCTACCATAATAGGAATAATACCATAGAGACGTATAGGTAAATCGTTCTCTGTTACAGCATGAGGCTGTAATAATGAAATATTAATAAACACGTTTGGCGCCATTTCTTTGGTAATAGGAATGGATGTTGTTGTTTCTCCTTTTTGAGTCTTTACCCAAGTTGTTGCTAAAACCTCTGTGCCGTTTTCAATACTTGCCAAAGCACGCCCTTCGTTTCCGGAGGGGAAAGTAATTTTAGCCACATCACCAACATTATAGGCTTCTTTGCCTGATGAAAACACTAACATTTTTGCAGCTTCTTTATTATTCCCAGAATCACGGGGCCACCAATTTCTATAAAAATATGCTGTACGTCCAGTAGCATGACCACTTTCGGGGTCGTAAACACGAATTAAGTAGCGTCCGCTTTCAGCATCGGGAACGTTTATTTTAAAAATCGCTTCCCCTTTGTTGTTTGTGTTTACTTTTGTGTTCATAAACGGGCTGTGATAACTGCTAGATTGGTATGAAGCTAGATCGTCATAAGAGGAACTCCACCACCAACGCCATTGTATTTGATAGACTTTTATTTCTAAATTATTACGTTTAATAGGCTTTCCTTTGGCATCGACAACTACGAGGTTGAATTCTTGATCTTCATCTGTATAAAAAGAACCATAAGCACGCTCTTGGGGAGATTTTAAACCTACAAAAGCGTCGTAAGGGGCATATTTTTTACTAAACACATCTATTGAAAAGTCTCCACCATTTTCAAATGCCCTAGTAAGGAAAGACACGTTTAACATTCCAGGAGCATTATTTCCAATATTTATTTTTTTATGAACATTAGCAATACCTTCTGCATTAACTTTATCATCAAAAATTGTAATTTCTTCAGTTTCAAACTTTCGCGTAGGGTCATTAAATATATAGTTTGGATAGTTTTTAAATCCTGTAGTGGTTGAAGAAAATTTGGCTTTAATTTCAGCTTTTATATTTTTTGCAGGAGCACCATGAAGCCAATTTACGTTCAACTTACTTTGTAATGGTTTTGCGTTTGAAAGTATTTCGTCTTCAAAATCAATTTTAATCTTTAGTCGATTAGGTTTAACGGTTTCTACTTTAAGTGTTTTGTAAAAGGAAGCTCCACCTACAGAAACTTTAGCATTCCAATTTCCTGTGTTGTCTTCTGGAGACGTTGGCACTGAAAATCTGTAAAAATTATTGACACCATTTACTTTAACTTTTCTGTATGTAAGTTTTCCATTGGCGTCGGTTACTTCCATTTTTACTGGATGACCTACTAGCAACGGATTGGCATTGTCGTTTAGCATGAACGTAAGATGTAACGAATCTCCTGGGCGCCAAACTCCTCGCTCTCCATAGATAAACCCTTTAAGTCCGCGTTGTAGTGTTTTCCCTGAAACATTAAATTTACTCATTGATAAGGCATTACCATCACTGAGTTTTATATAGCTAGTTTCTTTTCCTTTAGTAACAATAGCGAAATACGCTTGATTTTCAGCATCAATTATGGTTAATCCTTCACTATCTGTTGTCGCTTTTTTTATAGACTGTTGTTGATAGTTAAACAACTCTACAGTAGCATTAGCTATGGGATTTGTAGTTGAAATATCGGTTACAGCAAAGGAATATGATTTATTGTTTCCATGTTTTGCAATAATACCAAGGTTAGATGCAATTAAATTGCTAGAAACAATTCTATCTTCATTATAATACGATTCATGACAAGGATTATCACGTTCTCTCCAATTGTATGTGTAATTTCTGTAACCGTAATTAACATTATCCCAGTATTCTTCTTCGCGTAACTCTTCATCTTCAGAATAGTTCTCTTCTGCATTAGTATAGGAATAATCATCTTGAAAATAAGACTCATCATCAGAGTCAATAGAAGTATTATTAGCCTTACAATCGTAAAGGGAAAATGCCTTTTTGTAACTTAGCTCAACACGATAAATTGCACCAAGGTCTGCTTTAAAATAGGTTGAAAGATCGATACTATAAGCCTTCCACTTTCCAGTGTTTTCGATATCATTTTTGATGAGGGGAATAGTTTTTTTTGCAATTCGTCGCCCAACGCGTCTTATATTATATTCGTAGTTGTTTCCCAAGTTATTGTCTTGTAAAAACTGTAGTACATTATTTTCAAATATTTTAATTATCCGTACATCAACCGCTTTAAGGTTTACAGCTTCAAAATTGAATTTTAAATCTTGTGAATTAGGAAGAATTCCTGCTCCTGTAATAAGTCGGACTTGAGGTTTAAGTTCTTCAAAAGACACCAATTCTGAAAACGGCTGTTTTAGTTTAAAACCTTCAGCATTTTTTATCCCTTGAAAGACATCAACTTGCATGTTTCCTACTATTTGGGTATCTGGATAGATTTTTAATACGTTTCCAGAAACTATAAACTTTGGAGTTTTTACATTTTGAATAGTTACTAACCCATCAAAATTTTGTTGTTTTTTAAGGCGATCTGAAAAATTGATAGATAAATATTGTTCTGGTGATTGAATAACACCCACGGCAACAATAGTAAAGTTATTTATTCCAGGAATAGTAATAGTGTTTTCGCCTTTGTTTGAGGAATTGATTGATTTTCCATTCCAGATAATTTTTACTTCAGAATCATTGATTTCCCGGCTAATACTATCAATTTTGAATTTAAAATAGGTAGAGATATCGTTAGATTTATCCCATTTTATAGGCAAATCACTTCCTTTTTGAGAAGCCAGCAGTAGCATTTTTGCATCGTCAAGTTTTGTTGCATCGGCTAGTTTAATAATGCCTTCAAGATATTGCCATTCTTTATTATACGATTGTAAGCCCTGAGTAATAACATTAAAATTGGGTTTTATCGTTTTAAATCTAAATGTGTAATTCTTAAACTCGGAAGGGATGTTTGTCTGAAGCTCGTTTAATTTTACTGTTACTGTATATCCTGTATCAGGTTTTAATGGCTTATTAGGAATAAAGGCCATTGTTTTTGGGTTTTTTACTATAAGCTTCCCTTTTACCTTTGGTGAAATAGAGACAATATTATCCAATATTTCATCATTGCTAACCCATCCTTCATTTTCTTTTACTAAGCCAATATTTATTGGACTTAAAATTGAAACACGACCAGATGTAGTATAATTTATATAGTCTTTAAACTTAAACAAGTTATCGGTTTCAGCAGGCGTTTTTTTGCAAGAGAGAATAGAAGCAAATACCAAAACAGATACAAAGATGTTTCTTAAAGACATAAAAAAAGAGGGTTTTAAATGAACGAAATTATTATCAAGAGACCGTAGGTTGTTTCCTGTTAATTAAATACGTCGATATTTTACTGTTTGGATTTTTATAGCTGTTAAATAAGTCTTAAAAGTTGTAATTAACACTTATTCCTTATAAATTTTAATAACCAATTCTCCTTTGTCATTCATAGAGGCTCTATACATTCCAGCCGTATTAAATTCCATAGCAATATTTCCATTTTTATCAACAGCTACAACGCCACCATCACCACCTAGACCACCAACTTTATCATGAATCACTTCTCTAGCAGCATCTTTTAAACTCAGACCTTTATACTCCATTAAAGCAGAGATATCATGAGCAACCATAGCGCGAATAAAATATTCTCCCCAACCGGTACTAGAAACAGCGCAAGTGTTATTATTTGCATACGTTCCAGCACCAATAATAGGAGCATCTCCAACACGACCCCAACGTTTATTAGTCATTCCTCCAGTTGAGGTTCCAGCGGCAAGATTGCCATATTTATCTAAAGCCACACAGCCTACAGTTCCAAATTTGAAATTTTTAATATCAGAATCGTAAAATGCGGCTTTATCATCGTGATCTAATTCTGTTCTCTCAGCTTTTTTTGCCCTTTGTAAAGATTTAAAACGTCGTTCGGTATAAAAATAACTAGGATCTACAATTTGCAATCCTTGTTCTTCGGCAAAAGTGTCTGCACCTTTTCCTGAAAGCATCACATGAGGAGAGTTATCCATAATAACTCTTGCCAAATTAATAGGATTTCTAACGGTTGTTGTTCCGGCCGAAGCTCCGGCATTCAACGTTTTACCATCCATAATAGACGCATCATGTTCATTTGTTCCTGCATTGGTAAATACAGCACCTTTTCCCGCATTGAATAATGGAGAATCTTCCATCACATTAATTGTTTTTTGAACAGCATCAAGACTTGTCCCGCCTTTTTTTAAAATCTCATAACCAACACGAATAGCTTCTTCTAGCGTCGCTTTATAAACGGCTTCTTTTTCAGGGGACATATTCTTTTTTAATATAGTTCCTGCGCCACCATGAATAACAATAGTGAACTCAGGTTTTTCAGGTGTTGTAATGGTTTCTGTTTTTACTTCATTTTTACAAGTGTAAAGCACAGTAGTTAAGGCTAAGATAAAGATGAATTTTTTCATAAGAATGTAATTAGTGTTTTGCGTTTTTAAAGGTACTATTTTATGATTTATTTCTTAATAACAAGATGTAATAAATTAGTATCTTCGCGACAAATTATTATAATAACGTAAATAAAAATAAATTATGGAAGCAGTTGCTACTGATTTCGGAATACAAGAAGCTCTTAATCAACTAGGTGTTAAGGCTATAAATGATGGAACATCTACAGGCTCAAATAATTTTTCTAACGGAGAAATATTAGAATCATTTTCCCCTGTTGATGGACAATTAATAGGGAAGATAAAGACAACCACAAAAGAAGATTACGAAGCTGTAATGGATGCTGCAACTTCAGCTTTTAAAACGTGGCGTACAACACCAGCGCCGCAACGTGGCGAGATTGTACGTCAGTTTGGAGAAAAGCTTCGTGAGAAAAAAGAAGCTTTAGGGAAATTGGTGTCTTATGAAATGGGAAAATCTTACCAAGAAGGTTTAGGAGAAGTTCAGGAGATGATTGATATCTGTGATTTTGCAGTAGGATTATCTCGTCAGTTACATGGATTGACGATGCATTCTGAAAGACCAGGACACAGAATGTACGAGCAGTATCATCCACTTGGTGTGGTTGGTATTATTTCGGCATTTAATTTTCCAGTAGCCGTTTGGGCTTGGAACACAGCACTTGCTTGGATTTGTGGTGATGTTTGTGTTTGGAAACCCTCAGAAAAAGCACCACTTTGTGGTATTGCTTGTCAAAATATAGCTGCTGAAGTTTTTGCTGATAACAATTTACCTGAAGGTATTTGTAATTTGATTAATGGCGATTATCGTGTAGGTGAAATGATGACTAAAGATAGCCGTGTACCTTTAATTTCAGCTACAGGCTCTATTAGAATGGGTAAAATTGTAGCTAAAGAAGTTGCCGGACGATTAGGGAAATCGTTATTAGAATTAGGAGGGAATAATGCCATTATAGTGACACCAGATTTAGATATAAAAATGACTGTTATAGGAGCTGTTTTTGGAGCTGTTGGAACTGCGGGACAACGTTGTACATCAACACGCCGATTAATTATTCATGAGTCTATTTATGATAAAGTTAAAACAGTAGTTTCGGAGGCGTATAAACAATTACGTATTGGAAATCCATTAGACGAGAATAACCACGTCGGACCATTAATTGATACCGATGCTGTAAAAATGTACAAAGCAGCTTTAGAGAAAGTAGTTGCTGAAGGAGGAAATATTGTTGTTGAAGGAGGTGTACTTGAGGGAGAAGGTTATGAATCTGGCTGCTATGTAAAACCAGCAATCGCTGAAGCACAATCACATTATGAAATAGTACAACACGAAACGTTTGCACCTGTATTATATTTATTAAAATATTCAGGAGGTGTTGAAAATGCTATTGATATCCAAAATGGAGTTGTTCAAGGACTATCATCAGCAATAATGACAAATAACCTGCGTGAAGCAGAAGCCTTTTTATCTGTAGCAGGATCTGATTGTGGGATTGCTAATGTTAATATTGGAACTTCAGGCGCTGAAATAGGGGGTGCTTTTGGTGGTGAAAAAGAAACAGGAGGCGGACGAGAATCTGGAAGTGATGCATGGAAAATTTATATGAGACGTCAAACCAACACCATTAATTATACTACAGATTTGCCTTTAGCACAAGGTATTAAGTTTGATTTGTAGAGGGTGCAATATATATATTAAAAACCGTTTCATTTGAAACGGTTTTTTTATGGAGAATAAATACGGTTTTAACTATACTTAACCTTCCTTAAAATGCGAATAGCTTCCTTATATAATTGATAGACCTCTATGCTGTGAGCTTTTAAATAGGGCTTTGCTTCATCAAGTCTATCTATGGCATCATGAAATAAATTAAGGTAGCAAATTAAATATGTTACCGGAAGATTTTTCAGATCTTGTTCTTCATTTTTGTTAAGTGTGGTATCCTTTTTCAATTTTTCTAAAAGTGCATTATTCGCATTAAAAATGTGATGTAATACTTTTTTGTCATACTGAGGAGGCTCAAATAAAAGGTTGGTTTCAATAGTATAATTTACATTGTCTTCAAACTTTATATTGGTTTCTTCTAGCGGATAGTATTTGTTTGAATTTTGAAACCCCAGATTTACATACTCAATAATTTTAAACGAATGCTCATCAATCACAATAGATACTTCATCAAGCGTAGAGAAGAATAAACGCACTTGTTCATTAATCAGTTCTATATCTACTCGAGAAAAGAAAATGTTATCTTTAGTTTCCTTTTTTTTACCCGCCCAACACACTACAAAATATTCTTTAAATACTTTATATTGTGGGTTGTAGTCTTTTCGGTTGTTCAAAAAATGAAAAACACCATTAAGCGTGTGTTCAATATTGTTTTGGGCATGATTTTCTATTGCCAAAACAATTTCAGAATTATCATCTTTTATTTCAATGTCAAAGACTTTAGGCATGCTCATGCTCCCATCTCTAAAAAACACCGATCCGCCATAATATTTCCAAATGTTTCTTCGTAAAGACGTTATTTTATCAATGGCTCTTATGGTTACCAAACCAACAACTTTGTCGCCAGATAAATGAGGGAAAGGAATATTTTCATACTGCACTATTGGAGGATTAGCCAAATATGCATTGATAAGGTTTTGGATTTTACTATCATCAAAAAAATCGACACCTACAATTTTGTTGTCTTCATCTTCAACGCCAATTACAATGTATGAATTGTTTTTTGGATTACTGTTGGAAAGTGCACAAATATGCTTTAAAAACTTTGCCTTTCCTTCCTTTATACTAATATCAATTTTTCGCTTTTTATCGTAAAAGCTATTCTCGTCATTATGAGCTAAAAGATGCTTTATTAAAAGGCGTTTGTTAATCATTGTTTTGTATTCCCAAGAAAGAGGAAGCCCATGCTTTAGTTTTATTTACTCAAATAGATTTCCCTCATTAAAAATAGCAAACAAAACGTTAAAATATCCTATATAGGCTGTAATTTTTAACCAATTATTAACAGCAAGCCATGAATAATTTTAACAATTTGCAGTGTTAAAAAAAGTGAGGTATATTCACGCTTTAAAAAAAACAGAAAATGATAGAAGATTCAAGTACAATTGACATTAAAACGATTAATGAGAAAATAGAAAAGGAAAGCGCTTTTGTTGATTTACTAACCTTAGAGATGAATAAGGTAATTGTTGGTCAGAAACATATGGTAGAACGATTACTCATTGGACTACTTGGGCAAGGACATATTCTACTTGAAGGTGTGCCTGGACTAGCAAAAACACTTGCTATTAACACTTTAGCACAAGCAGTAGATGGTAGTTTTAGTAGAGTACAGTTTACACCAGATTTGTTACCAGCAGACGTTACGGGGACACTAATCTACAACATGAAATTAAATGACTTTTCTATTAAGAAAGGACCTATTTTTGCGAATTTTGTACTCGCTGATGAGATTAACAGAGCTCCAGCAAAAGTGCAATCGGCATTATTAGAAGCCATGCAAGAAAAACAGGTAACTATTGGAGACGAGACGTTTGTATTAGATAAGCCTTTTTTAGTAATGGCAACACAAAACCCTATTGAACAAGAAGGTACCTATCCTTTGCCGGAAGCGCAAGTGGATCGTTTTATGCTAAAAACCGTAATTGATTACCCTAAGCTAGACGAGGAACAATTAATTATAAGAGCCAATTTAAAAGGTGCTTTTGAAAAGATTAATTCAGTAGTGTCAATAAAGCAAATCCTTAATGCGCAGAAAGTAGTTCGCGAGGTGTATATGGACGAAAAAATTGAGAAATATATTCTAGATATTATTTTTGCAACACGATATCCAGAAAAATATAAACTTTCCGATTTAAAACCTTTAATATCTTTTGGCGCTTCACCACGTGGAAGTATTAATTTAGCATTAGCTGCAAAATGTTATGCTTTTATTAAACGACGTGGGTATGTAATACCAGAAGATGTTCGTGCCATAATACACGACGTTTTACGCCATAGAATTGGAATTACTTACGAAGCCGAAGCAGAAAATGTGACTTCCGAAGATATCATCAATAAAATTGTAAACGAAATAGAAGTACCATAGGATTTCTGATTTAAAAATAACGAATAACGATTTTAGATTTCTATAATTTTAGAAATCGTAAAATCAAAAATCTAGTATTGTAAATTTAGAAATGGATACAAAGGAGTTACTAAAAAAAGTACGTAAAATAGAGATTAAGACACGTCGGTTGTCTGATCATATTTTTGGAGGCGAATATCATTCTACCTTCAAAGGGCGAGGTATGACTTTTAGTGAAGTACGACAGTACCAATATGGAGATTCAGTTCGAAATATCGATTGGAATGTTACAGCACGATATAACGAACCTTTTGTTAAGATTTTTGAAGAAGAACGGGAACTTACCATGATGCTTATGGTAGATGTTTCTGGTTCTGAATTATTTGGTACAGAAGAACAATTTAAGAATGAAGTTGTAACAGAAATTGCCGCAACTCTTGCGTTTTCTGCAACTCAAAATAACGATAAGATTGGGCTCATTTTATTTTCAGAGGAAGTAGAATTATATATTCCGCCAAAGAAAGGGCGCTCTCATGTACTTCGTATTATACGCGAACTCATAGAATTTCACCCTAAGAGCAAACAAACCAATTTTGCTGAAGCGTTGAAATTTTTATCAAGCGTTATGAAGAAAAAAGCAATTGTATTTGTGCTTTCCGATTTTATTACTGATGATTATAAACAAACGCTTAAAATTGTATCCAAAAGGCATGATGTTACAGGTATTAGAGTGTTTGATAAGGGAGAAGAAGCTATTCCAAATCTAGGGATGGTACAAATGCAGGACGAAGAAACAGGAGAATTACTTTTGGTAAATACAGCCTCAAAAAAGGTAAGAATGAATTATGGTAAGTTTTATCATGAAAAAGTAGAATACTATACAGATAGTTTTACAAAGTCTGGCGCTGGCGTTATTAGTTGTCGTGTAGATGAGAGTTATGTGAAAAAGCTATTGGGATATTTTAAGAGAAGAGGATAAATTAATGAACCAAAAATCCACATATAAATATAATTTAAAGCAAAGTATCCTATTGACTTTTACTCTTTGCCTTTTGTCAATTGCTGCTAATGCTCAAAAAATAACAGCTTCAATTGATTCTTTAAAAATAAAAATAGGGGAAGAACTTATATATAAAATTGAAATTGATGTAGATACCACAAGTGTAGTTGTTTTTCCTGAAGGACAAACATTTCAACCTCTTGAAATGATAGAATCGTACAACGTTGAAGTTACTAAAATGAATGATAGATTTAAGCTTATAAAAAAGTATGGACTTACACTGTTTGATTCTGGTCACTATACAATTCCACCGCAAAAAATAGTAATAGGCGATTATCAATTCTTAACAGATTCTTTAAAAGTTGAAGTAAACACTATTGCAGTAGATACTACCAAGCAACCACTTTATAACATAAAACCAATTATTGAAGTTAATAAAAACCCAAGCAAGTGGTGGTTATATGTTTTAATTACAATATTAATTTTAGGGGTTGTAGGCTTTTTATTATATTGGTTTATTTGGAGAGAAAAACGGTTAACAGAGGAGGAAAAAACAGCATTACTTCCACCTTATGAAAGAGCGAAACTAGCTTTGCAAGAGTTAGATAAAACAAGTTATTTAGAGAATAAAGAAATAAAGAACTATTATTCTGAACTCACTGGTATTATCAGAAAATATCTTGATGAAAAAGTATATGACCATGCTCTTGAAAGCACATCAGATGAGTTAGTTAATAGGTTATTGCTATTAAAAGAAGGGAATCAAATCGATTTAAGTAAAGAGGATATAACAAACATAGATAGTATTTTAAGACGTGCTGATTTAGTAAAGTTTGCCAAATCTAAACCAGATATTGCGCTAGCACAAATGGATAGAAATACTATTGACATGGAAATTGATCATGTTAAAGAAGCGCTTCCTGAGCCTACAGAAGAAGAATTATTAGCCGATATTAAATATCAAGAAGAATTAGCTAAAAAACAAAAGCGAAGAAAAATAATTATTACAGTAGTCGTTTCAGTATTACTGTTAATTGGAATATTTGTTGGGTTTTCAATACGCTATGGGTTTGATTACGTAAAGGACAGTATTTTAGGGCATCCATCCAAAGAATTATTAGAAACAAAGGACTGGGTTACTAGCGAATATGGTGCTCCAGGAATAACAATTACTACTCCAAAAGTACTGGAACGAAAGACGGTTGATTTACCAGAAGAACTAAAAGGGAAAGTACAAATAACTATGTTTGGCTACGGTAGTTTACTAGGGCAATTCAGTATTGTAGTGAGTACTTCAAAATTCGCAAGTACCGAACCACCTGAGCTAGGAGGAGAAGAAAAGAAAGCAGAGAACAAAATTGATTTAACTCAAGCTGCTGATGGAAGTCTCAGGAATCTTGAGAAAAACGGTGTTAAAAATTTAATAACAAAGAACGAACAATTTATCACACCTAATGGACAAGAAGGGTTAAAAACCTATGGGACAGCAGATTTTCCTATTCTAGGGCAAGATAAGCTTGTAAAAGGGAATTATATTTTATTAGGCTTTACAACCCAAAATATTTTGCAACAAGTGGTTATTTCTTGGAGAGATGAAGATGTATATTTAGATAAAATAGTAGAAAGGATTCTTAATTCCATAGAATTAATAAAATTAGAAAAAGAATAAATGTTAGAGGGGATAGAATTTTTAAATAAGCAAATGTTTTGGATGTTTTTAATACTTCCAATAGTAATTCTATGGTATGTTTTAAAACACAAAAAACAAACTGCCGAGTTTAAAATATCGAGTATAAAAGGATTTAAAACAGTGAGGTCATGGCTACCCAAACTTAAACATTTAATGTTTGCGCTTCGTTTATGTGCGTTAGCGATACTTATTTTGGCACTCGCTAGACCGCAAACGGTAGATGTATCAACAAAAACTAAAACCACAAGAGGGATAGATATTGTTATGGCCATTGATGTGTCTGCAAGTATGCTAGCAAAAGATTTAAAACCCAATCGCTTGGATGCCTTAAAAGCAGTGGCAGCGCAATTTATTAAAGGACGACCTAATGACAGAATAGGATTGGTTGAATATGCAGGAGAGAGCTATACCAAAACACCTATAACTAGCGATAAATCTATTGTGTTGCGGTCTTTAAGAGACATAAAATACAATACCATAATTACAGGTGGAACAGCTATTGGAATGGGCTTAGCTACGTCTGTAAACAGATTAAAGGATAGTAAAGCAAAAAGTAAGATTATAATATTATTAACTGATGGCGTTAACAATTCTGGTTTTATTGATCCAAATACAGCAAGCGAATTGGCTGCAGAATATGGGATTAAAACATATACCATTGGGCTCGGAACAAACGGAATGGCATTATCTCCTATTGGAATTAATAATGGGATAATACAATTTGGTCGTGTTCAAGTAGAAATTGATGAAGATTTGTTAATGGAAATTGCTGACGCTACAGGCGGGAAATATTTTAGAGCAACCGATAATAAAAAACTAAAAGAAATTTATAAAGAAATTGATAAGCTTGAAAAAACTGATGTCGAAGAATTTAAATTCTATAATTATGAAGAAAAATTCAGACCATTGGTTTTACTAGCCGGATTGCTTTTAATAATAGAATTATTATTGCGATTTACAATTTTTAGAAGTTTCGTTTAAAAATAAATAAATTAAAAGTGCAGTTAGAAGAGAAAATATGGTTTTGGTTATTATTTATCATTCCTGTGATTATTGTATTCTTTGTGATACTTCAATTATGGAAACGACATACTCAAAACAAATTCACTAACAAGCGGTTATTAAAAAAATTAAGCCCCAATAAATCGCGATTTAAGCCCATCTTAAAACTAGTTGTTTTGTGCTTAGCGTTTGCGAGTTTAACAATAGCTTTAGTAAACCCTAAAGTAGGCACCAAATTAGAAACTGTAAAACGAGAAGGGGTAGATATTGTTTTTGCTGTAGATGTTTCTAAAAGTATGTTAGCCGAAGATATTGCCCCTAGCAGAATAGAGAAGTCTAAGCAACTCGTTACGCAAATCATAAATAATTTAGCAAGCGATCGTGTTGGCATAATTGCCTATGCAGGAAAAGCTTTTCCGCAATTGCCAATTACAACAGATTATGCTGCCGCTAAAATGTTTTTGCAAAGTATGAACACAGACATGCTATCGTCACAGGGGACAGCTATAGATGAAGCCATAAAACTAGCAAAAACTTATTATGATGATGAAGATCAAACCAATCGTGTGCTTATCATCATTTCAGATGGCGAAGATCACAATAACATGGCGTCTGCTATTGCAGAGGAAGCTAGTGATGAAGGGATTAAAATATTTACCATAGGCGTTGGTAGTGCAAAAGGAGCTCCAATACCAATAAAACGCAATGGCATAATACTTAACTATAAAAAAGATAGTTCAGGAGAAACAGTTATTACCAAGCTTAACGAAGAGGTATTAATAAAAATAGCCGAAGAGGCGAACGGACAATACATTAATGGGAAAAGTACAAGTGACGTTGTAGAAACTATTAGAGAGATATTAAATAAAATGGATAAAAAGGAGTTTGAAGCTAAACAATTCGCTGAATATAAAGACCAGTTTCAATGGTTTTTAGCATTGGGAATTTTCTTTTTATGTATTGATATCTTTTTATTAGAGCGTAAAACAGCGTGGTTGAATCGCTTAAATTTATTTAACGAAAATTTATAATTTCCAAAAAAGCAGAAACCTTATTAATAGAAAGCAAATATTTAAAAATATGTATTTTATAAAACTTTTAACTGAAACAAAGGCTAGTGTTTTATAATTTAGTGGATTAAAATGAAAAAAGCAATAATATACATAGCGCTAGTAATCACAACGGGATCCTTTGCTCAGCAAAAGGATAAAGCCTTAAGAAAGTCGAACGATTTTATATTTGAAGGAAATACGTTGGTCAATGATGATTTTGTAGCTGCTGAAAAGGAATATAGAAAAGCCCTTTCAGAGAAACCAAATAATACTATTGGCGCCTACAATTTAGGAAATGCATATTATGAAACAGGTAATTTTGATGAAGCCTTACTACGTCATATAGAAGCGGCAAAACTAGCAATTACAAAGGCTGAGAAACACAAAGCATATCACAATATTGGAAATGTTTTAATGCAGAAAAAGCAATGTAAGGAAGCTGTTGAAGCGTTTAAAAATGCGTTACGCAATGATCCAACCGATGAAGAAACAAGGTATAATCTTGTAGTAGCAAAGGAATGCGCTGAGCAGCAGCAACAAAATGAAGACCAAAACAAAGATAAAGATAAGAAGGACGAGAAGAAAAAAGATGATGAAAAGAAGAAAGATGATAAAAAGGATGAAGGCGATAAGGACAAAAAAGACGGAAATGATAAGAAAGATGACAATGGTAAGCCTAAAGATGAAAAAGAGAATAAAAAAGAAGGAGATTCTAAAAATGAAAAGAAGCAACAACAACCTCAGCCTGGAAAATTATCACCTCAGCAAGTAAAAAACTTGTTAGAAGCAATGAATAACCAAGAAAAAAAGGTACAACAAAAAATTAATGCCAAAAAAACCAAAGGGAAAAAGGTTAAAACCGAAAAGGATTGGTAAACCCTATATTTGTCATTTTCGCATCAGTGAAAAATACCCAACGAGTTTCAAATGAATTTTAAAAACAAAATAGTATTATTTCTATTTATAATAACCACAGGTTTTGCCTCTGCTCAAGTTACGTTTGAAGCTAAAGTGAGTAAGAAAAAATTAGGTATAAACGAACGGTTACGGATAGATTTTATAATGAATAAGGATGGAGATAATTTTATTCCACCAAGTTTTAAAAATTTCACTATTGTTGGAGGCCCAAGTCAATCAATTAATAATTCATGGATAAATGGCGTAAGATCATTCGCAAAAACATACAGTTATTTTTTAGCACCTAAAAAAAGAGGAGCGCTCACTATTGACCAATCTACAATTGAAATAGAAGGCGAAACTTATAAAACATTACCTATCAAAATTCAGGTTACTGCAGCAGTAGATAAGCCAAAGGATCCTAATGACCCCAATTATATAGCTTCTCAAAATATTCATTTGGTGGCTGAAATCTCTAAAACAAACCCGTATTTAAACGAAGCAATTACGATAGTCTATAAGCTGTATATATCACCAAATACAGGAGTAGAAACTTGGAGAGAATTAGACAATCCGAGATATAGTGATTTTTGGAGCCAGAATATCAATATGAAAGAGTTAAAATTGGTAAATACCACTTATAAAGGTCAAGATTATAGGTATGTTATTTTACGTAAAACGGTTCTCTATCCTCAAAAAACAGGAAAATTAAATATTGAACCATTAACCTTAGATATTAAAGTACAAGTACCAACAAATAGACGCGATATTTTTGGTGGCAGACTAATGAAATCTGTACATAGAACAGTAGCAGCAGGAAACAGAACCATTAATGTGAAGTCGTTACCTGAAAAAGGTAAGCCTATAGATTTTTCTGGAGCCGTTGGAGATTTTAATTTCAAAGTTACTACCAATAAAGGCCAACTAAAAGCGAGTGAAGCCTTTCAGGCGAAAATTCAAGTTATTGGAAAAGGGAATCTAAAATTATTTAAGTTGCCAAAACTTAAATTACCAAGCTCTTTAGAAGTTTACGAACCCGAACATAGCGAAAATGTATCTACCAACTTAAAAGGCATGCAAGGCAGTATTTCAGATGCATATACAATTGTTCCTTCGGCTCAAGGAAAGTACCCAATACCAAGGGTTGCGTTTTCCTTTTTTGATTTAAAAACAAAAAGCTATAAAACAATTACTTCAAATGAAATTGTAGTTGATGTTACCGAAGGACCTACTAGCGAAAATTCAAACAATATAAAAAACACTAAAAGCACCAATAAACAACCTGTTAAGTTAACTAATAATCAATTTCTGTCTTTTAAAACAAAAACTAGTTTTATCCCCAAAGAATCTACTCACTTCTTTAAGTCTAATTGGTTTTGGAGTTTATTATTGCTGCCTTTTTTAGCAATTCCTTTGGCTATTTTTGTAAGACGTAAAAAAAACGAAAGAGATAGTGATGTCGTTGGGATTAGAATTAGAAAAACAAACAAATTAGCACGTAAATATTTAAGTGAGGCCAAGAAAAATTTAGGACATAAAGAAGCCTTTTATAATGCATTGGAAAGGGCTTTACATAATTATTTAAAAGCTAAACTTAATATTGAAACAAGTGATTTTAGTAAAGATAAAATTCAAGAATTATTAAAAGAAAAAAGAGTAAATGAGAATACTAAAATAGAGTTTGGCAACTTACTTAAAAGTTGTGAATTGGCAAGATATACACCGTTTTCTAATGTGGAAATGCAACAAGATTATGATAAGGCTTCTAAAGTTGTTTTGGCAATAGATAAACAAATAAGATAGTGTAATGAAAGCGTAAAATAATGAAGAAAATAATATACATCTTAATAGTTTTGTTGAGCAACCTTAGTTTTGCTCAAAATAATAAGTTATTTAAAAATGCAAATAGCCTTTATAATGATGGGAAGTACCAAGAAGCAATACAGTCTTACGAAAAGATATTAAATAACGGTGTGCATTCAAGTGAGTTGTATTTTAATCTTGCAAACGCATATTATAAACTCAACGAAATTGCACCAAGTATATATTATTACGAAAAAGCAAAACAATTATCGCCTAACGATAAAGATATTGAAAATAATATGCCCTTTGCTCAAAACATGACTGTAGATGAGATAGATAATATCCCAGAAACAGGACTTTCAAAAATAATAGCAAGTATTACAAATACATTTAGTTTTGATGGTTGGGCTATGTTTTCTGTGGTGTTTGTCTTCCTTTTTGTTATATTATTTTTAGGGTATTATTTTTCATATTCTACCATGATAAAGCGCTTATCATTTGTGCTAAGTTTTGTTATTTTGTTCTTTTCTGTTTTAACATTGTTTCTCGCTTTTCAAAAAGAAGCATATAGCAAAAACGATAAACCAGCAATTGTTTTTGCACAAGAAAGTGCTATAAAAAACGAACCTAATTTACGTAGCGAAACTGCTTTTGTGTTACATGAAGGAACCAAAGTTCAGGTTTTAGAAACCTACAATAAAAACTGGACAAAGGTTAAGATTGCAAATGGTAAAACAGGATGGATTGCAAATGCCGATATTAAGCCTTTAAAGGATTTTTAATTATTATTTAACAGTATAAAGCGCCACAAGTATTATATTTGCGCTTGTTAAATAATAAATTGAAATGTCAAGAAACTTAATTTCTATTTTATTCTCAGTAATTTTCATGATAACACTAATAGCACCATCTGTTATTATTGTTATTGATAATGATGCGGACATCTCTTTTTTTTATGACACTACAGAAGAAGAAGAGAAAGGCAACGAAAAATATAAAGAGTTAGAAGTTTTATTTTCTGAGTTTAATGAAAATGAAGCATATTTTGTTTCTAATGAAACAGAGAGTAATCTAGGATATTATTTCAAAAAATATCCTAAGCCACACCTTAATTTAATATCTCCCCCTCCCGAACAACACATATTATAATTCGGTTTAATTTTTAGGGAATCGTCCCTGTTTTATTTTCTAATTACACTTTTGATTTAAAAAACAATCAAAGGTTAAATATTATAATATGTTCAAATATATAAAAAGCGACTTGCCAGCAAGTATAGTTGTGTTTTTTGTTGCATTGCCTTTATGTTTAGGTATAGCATTAGCAAGTGGTGCACCACTTTTTTCAGGAGTAATCGCAGGAATAATAGGCGGAATAATAGTAGGATTACTTAGTGGCTCAAAAATTGGTGTTAGTGGACCAGCAGCAGGATTAGCAGCAATTGTATTAACAGCAATTGGCACCTTGGGAGGTTATGAGAATTTTTTAGTTGCTGTAGTTTTAGGAGGGATAATTCAATTAATATTTGGATTTTTAAAAGCTGGAATTATTGGATATTATTTCCCGTCTTCAGTAATTAAAGGCATGCTTACAGGCATAGGAATTATCATTATTTTAAAGCAAATTCCACATTTTTTTGGTTATGACGCAAATCCAGAAGGAGGCTTCACTTTCTTTCAAGTTGAAGGAGAAAACAATGTCTCTCAACTATTAAATTCTTTAAATTATATTCAGCTAGGGTCAACCTTAATAGGAATATTAGGATTGGGAATTCTAGTATTTTGGGATAAAGTATTATCTAAAAAAGGAAAAATATTTCAAATAGTACAAGGACCTCTTGTTGCTGTAGTTTTGGGGATTATTTTTTATGTAGTTACTAAATCTAATGAGACCATTGGAATAGCTCAGTCACATTTAGTAAACGTTCCTATTCCAGAGGATTTGACTTCCTTTTTTGGACAATTTAGTTTTCCAAATTTTAGTATTATCACAAGTGCTGATGTATGGGTTGTTGCGTTTACAATCGCATTGGTTGCAAGTTTAGAAACACTGCTTTGTGTTGAAGCTACTGATAAATTAGATCCATTTAAAAATGTAACACCTACAAATAGTGAGCTACTTGCTCAAGGAACAGGAAATATACTTTCGGGTTTAATAGGCGGCTTACCAATAACACAGGTAATTGTTAGGAGCTCAGCAAATATTCAATCGGGAGGTAGGAGTAAAATATCGGCAATTATTCATGGGTTTTTACTCTTAATATCTGTAGTCTTAATCCCCAAATTATTAAATATGATTCCATTATCGGTACTAGCAGCTGTACTTTTAATTGTAGGGTATAAATTAGCAAAACCAGGATTATTTAAGAAAATGTACAATTTAGGATGGAAACAATTTATTCCATTTACAGTAACTGTTTTAGGGATTGTATTTATTGACCTTTTATACGGCATTGGTTTAGGACTTGCTGTTGGTATAGTTGTGATATTAATAAAAAGTTATCAAAACTCACACTTTTTGCATAAAGAAGGTGAAGAAACACAAAAGGTAAAAATGACTTTAGCCGAAGAAGTTACATTCTTTAATAAAGGCGCTATTTTAAAAGAACTAGATTCCTTAACAGAAAATTCATATTTAGAACTAGATGTTAGAAAAACCAGGTATTTAGATAACGATATAGTAGAAATTCTTGAAGATTTTACATTAAAAGCTAAAAACAGAAATATTAATATTAAACTTATTTCTGAGCGAGGAGTTGTTGAAAATCCACCAAGCTATATCGAGTTTTTCAAATTAAGACCAATAACAGCATAAATTAATTTTTTAAAAGCAAATAAAAATGAAAGCACATACTAAAATAACACAAGCAGCAATGACACCAGAAAAATCATTGCAATTTTTAAAAGAAGGAAATATAAGATTTCAAAATAATTTAAAAGCAAATAGAAACTTACTAGAACAAGTTAATGATACTAGCGAAGGGCAATTTCCGTTTGCGACTATTTTAAGTTGTATCGACTCAAGAGTATCTGCCGAATTGGTTTTTGACCAAGGGCTAGGAGATGTTTTTAGTGTAAGAATCGCAGGAAATTTTGTAAATGAAGATATTTTAGGGAGCATGGAGTTTGCCTGTAAACTGGCAGGAACAAAGCTAATTGTAGTACTCGGGCATACAAGTTGTGGAGCTATAAAAGGCGCTTGTGACGATGCTAAAATGGGAAACCTCACTAAACTTATCGAAAAAATCAAACCTGCAGTAAATGCCGTAAAATCACCAGAAGAAGCAAGTTTAAGAAATTCTTCTAACTTAGAATTTGTTGATAACGTTTCTGAGAAAAATGTAATTCTAACTATCGATAGAATTATTAAAGAAAGTGATGTTCTTTCAGAGATGCAAAACAATGGAGATATTTTAATAATAGGCGCTATGTACAATATTAATACAGGTGCAGTCTCTTTTTATGAATAGCAAAACCGTTATGGAAGCAGTTTTGAAAAGAACAAAAACGGTAGTATTAATATCACTATTAATACTACCTGTTTTAGCGATAAGTCAAGAGAGTAATTTCGGAAATTGGTTATTGTATATTGGGAATAAGCAGATTAATGAAAAGTGGAATATTCATAACGAAGTACAGTATAGAAACTATAATGCTGTAGGCAATTTAGAACAACTGTTAATTAGAGTTGGATTGGGTTATAACCTTACAAATAAGAATAACAATTTGCTTCTTGGATATGGATATATTTTGTCTAACAACTATTTAGGAGATGTAAATGAAAAAATTTCGGTGAATGAACATAGAATCTTTCAACAATTTATAAGTAAACAAAATGTTGGTAGATTAAAACTAAGTCATCGATATCGATTTGAACAACGATTTATTGAAAATAATTTTAAGCTACGATTGCGTTATTTTTTAGGACTAAAATATCCTTTAACTAACACAAACAAAAATGACTTTAAACTTTACATTTCAGTATATAACGAAATATTTTTAAATACAAAACCCTCTGTTTTCGATAGAAATAGATTGTATGGTGGTATAGGGTATAAAGTTAATAGTAAAATAAACTTAGAAATAGGATATATGAATCAGTTTTTTGAGAATTCGGGAAGAGACCAATTTAATATTATCACATTTATCACATTTTAAGAATAAAGCTAATAATGAAATTATAATTGGTTGGTTTTCATTAAAAATAACAGTAATTTAAATTTTTTATCTAAAACAGAAATGATATGAAAAAATTATTTTCAAATTTCAAAGGAGATGCCTTTGGAGGCATTACAGCTGGAATTGTTGCACTACCATTAGCATTAGCTTTTGGGGTGTCTTCTGGGTTAGGTCCAAGTGCAGGTTTATATGGGGCGATATTTATTAGCTTTTTTGCTGCATTATTTGGCGGAACAAATACCCAAATATCTGGCCCAACTGCACCTATGACTGCTGTAAGTATGGTTGTGATTGCAGGAATAGTTGCTACCTTTGATGGCGATATTTCTAAAGCTTTACCAGCAATCTTAACAGTGTTTTTATTAGCTGGATTAATGCAGATTGGTTTAGGATTTATTGGTTTAGGAAAGTATATCAAATACATTCCTTATCCAGTGGTATCTGGATTTATGACGGCCATAGGAGTAATTATTTTAGTTACACAAATTTTACCTTCTATTGGTTATTATCCAAAGGAAGACGCAGCATTTGTAACGCAATTTAAACCTTATGCTGAAGAAATAATTCTTGATAATATTTTAAAGGAAGAAGCAGGTGAAGGTATTTTGGTCTTAGAAGATTTTAAAGAGACTATTAGAAGATCTGTTGAAATTACCCAAGAACAAGTTCTTAAAGAATCACAAGTGCTAGCTAGTAAAGACGCTTCAGGCGTAATTGGTTCGATAAAAGTATTACCTAGAGCTTTACAAAACATAAACTGGTTAGAATTAATATTAGCATTGGGAACTATTTTAATTATTTATGGGTTTAAGCGAATAACAAAAATTGTTCCAAGCACATTAGTTGCATTATTGGTAATGTCGGGAATAGCAATTGGGTTTAAATTAAATTATAGACCAATTGAAGAAATACCTAGTGGTTTACCTATTCCTAATCTGGAAATATTCACCAGTTTTAGTCTTGGGACTATTACTCCATATGTTTTTACAGCTTTAACTTTGGCACTATTAGGAGCAATAGATTCTTTGTTAACTTCAGTTGTGGCAGATAATATGACCAAAACAAAACACAAACCAAATAAGGAATTAATTGGTCAAGGGATAGGTAATAGTATTGGAGCCATTTTTGGAGGTATTCCTGGTGCAGGAGCAACGATTAGAACTGTTGTTAATATTAATGCTGGAGGGAAAACTAGACTATCAGGTATGATATCAGGTCTTTTGCTCCTTGTTATTTTGTTAGCATTAGGACCAATTGCTTCTCAAATTCCAGCAGCCGTTTTAGCAGGTATATTAATTACAGTTGGTATTGGAGTAATGGATTATAAAGGATTAAAAGCAATGAGTTATATGCCTCGTCCTGAAGTTATAATAATGTTAGTTGTTTTAGTATTATCATCTATTTGGAATCTTGTATATGCCGTTGGAGTAGGTTTGGTAATTGCGTCTTTAATGTTTATGAAAAAAATGGGTGATTTAACTGCCGAGCGTTCCGATGTAAAACCTTTAAAAGAAGAAGCTTGGAAAGACGAAATAGCCTTTCCCAAAAATTTGAAAGAAGAAGTCTTTATAAAACATCTAAAAGGGCCATTGTTTTTTGGTTCTACAAGCGATTTCCAACAATTAGCTGCACAAATTCCTAATTCTGCCTCAACAGTAATTATGAGACTAGGTAGGATGCAATATATAGATCAGTCAGGTTTATATGCTATGGAAGATATGCTCCAAGATTTAAAAACTAAAAAGATAGAAGTACTTTTTGTTGGTTTGTTAAACCAACCAAGGTACATGATGGAACGTATTGATATTATCCCAGATTTTATTCCAGAAGAGCATATTTTTAATGATTTTACAGATTGTGTTAAATGGATTAAAGAAAATGTAAACGATAATAATTTAAGGGAAACACGATGAATTTAGATAAGGTATTTCAGAATAATGAAAAATGGATTAAAGAAAAGATTGCCCTTGAGGCTACCTATTTTGACGATTTAGGGAAAGGGCAACAACCAGAGTTATTATATATCGGCTGCTCAGATAGTCGGGTTACTGCGGAAGATTTAATGGGTCTTGGCCCAGGAGAAGTTTTTGTACATCGCAATATTGCTAACATGGTTTCAGGAACCGATCTAAATGCAATGTCTGTTATAGAATATGCTGTCGAACATTTAAAAGTAGATCATGTAGTTGTTTGTGGTCATTATGCTTGCGGAGGTGTAAAGGCTGCAATGCAATCAGCCGATTTAGGTATTTTAAACCCATGGTTGCGTAATATACGTGATGTATATCGCATTCATAATCAAGAGCTTAATGCTATTGATTGTGAAGAAAAAAAATATGATAGATTGGTAGAACTCAATGTACAAGAACAATGCATAAATCTTATGAAAACTTCTGCTGTGCAAAAAGCATACAGAGAAAGAGGATTAAAGGTGCACGGTTGGGTTTTCGATGTCCATTCAGGACACTTAATTGACTTAAATATAGATTTTGA
The DNA here is from genome assembly GCA_964418645.1 of uncultured Flavobacteriaceae bacterium. Lineage (GTDB taxonomy): Bacteria > Bacteroidota > Bacteroidia > Flavobacteriales > Flavobacteriaceae > JAADHG01. The sequence continues at coordinate 27,390 of CAYQME010000009.1, read as the reverse complement.
CACTATTTTAGATAAAATCAGAGAGATTTATCATCTAGATTAAAAAGCAAATTTAATTTTCAGTATTAGCAGTTTCTGAAGGAAGGTCTTCTTTAATAAGATAAGGAAAAATTAGAGGAATCAATGATTTCACAGGCTTGTATAAAATAGAGTCTTGTAATTCTTCATCTTCAATAAATGGAAGTGTTTTATTCATGGTATTAAATATCATAAGTACAACACTTAGGATTAATCCTATTTTTAAAGCCCCAAACACACCTCCTAGTAACTTGTTCAATATGCCTAAAGCAGCAAAATCCGCTAATTTTGTTAAAGCTTTTCCAGCCAATGAAATGGCTAAAACAATAATTACAAAAGTAATAACAAAAGCAATAATATTAATAGTTCTTTCATTCCAATCAAATCTACTTTCTAAAAAATTTGAAGCAAAATCACTAAAATGAATTGCACCAAAAATACCTGCAATTAAAGCAACTAATGAAGCTACTTCTACAAAAAGACCCTTGGAAAGACCACGGACGAGACCAAGTAGAATAAGAGCTCCTAAAATGATATCTAAAATATTCATGGATGTAATAATTTTAGCAAATATAAATTAACTTTGCCACATTGTAAGTTAACGCACAAATTACTATAAAAAGTATGTCTAGAGACGAACAACTCAAACAACGTTGGGGAACAGTAGTAGAGAAATTGTCTACTCAATTTGCTGATGGAGCCCCCTTAGATTTGGACGCTATTATTTATTTAATAGGCGTTCAAGAACTTGGGCAATTATACCGAGAATATAAAAAAGACGATAAAATAAGCCTTATGCATATTGCCATTTGTAAGTTACTTGAGCCTTATGGTTATTATGAATTTGATTATTTTGATGATAACGGATGGCCGCATTATATCACCAAAGAAGAGCTCCCGCATTTAAAAGCAGGAGAGCAGAGCGTATTGATGAAAGAAGCTATTGTAAACTATTTTCTTGAAGCGGAGTTTATAACATAAGATTTGTTAAATTTACTCTTTATTTTGAAGCATTACCATGATTGATAAAATTAAAGCCCTTATAGCAGAAGCAGAAGTATTTACTGCACAAACCAAAGAAGAGGTTGAAGCCTTTAGAATTAAATATCTAGGCAAAAAAGGATTACTTAATGAATTTTTTGCAGAATTTAAGAATGTGGCAAACGACCAAAAGAAAGACTTTGGGCAAATTGTAAATAAGCTTAAAAAAACAGCCGAAGATAAAGTGGCTTCTTTAAAGGAAGAACTTGAAAGCAAAGAGGATGTAAAAGGTGTTTATGGCGATTTATCACGACTAGGAGAACCTATTCAAATTGGAGCACACCACCCTATTTCTTTAGTGAAGAATCAGATTATTGATATCTTTTCGCGTATTGGCTTTAATGTAAGTGAGGGTCCAGAAATTGAAGACGATTGGCATAATTTTACAGCATTAAATTTACCTGAATATCATCCTGCTCGCGATATGCAGGACACTTTCTTTATTCAAACCAATCCCGATATTTTATTACGCACACACACCAGTTCGGTACAAGTGCGCTACATGGAAAATAACAAACCACCTATTCGTACCATTTCTCCAGGGAGAGTATATCGAAACGAAGCTATTTCTGCACGATCGCATTGCTTTTTCCATCAGGTGGAAGGTTTATATATTGATAAAAACGTAAGTTTTGCCGATTTAAAACAAACCTTGCAGTACTTTACCACTGAAATGTTTGGGAAGTCTAAAATACGCTTACGCCCTTCGTATTTTCCGTTTACAGAACCAAGTGCTGAGGTAGATGTTTATTGGGGATTAGAGAACGAAACCGATTATAAAATGACCAAAGGGACCGGATGGTTAGAAATTATGGGTTGTGGCATGGTAGATCCTAATGTATTAGAAAATTGTGGTATTGATTCTAAAGAATATTCTGGTTTTGCCTTTGGAATGGGCATAGACCGCATTGCATTGTTACTACACCAAATTAGCGATATCCGTTTATTAAGTGAGAATGATGTGCGCTTTTTGGAGCAGTTTAAATCTGCTTTATAATAAAATTAAAAACTATGTTTTTGAAATTTCGTTCAATTTTTATTTCTTTTTTATGTTTGATTTTCACACTTTTTATTCTAACAAGCTGTAGTGATTCTGATTTTGAATATACAATAGAAGCAAAGCTAAATCCGAATAGAATATCTCCATTAACAGCATTGCTTCAAATTACTGCTGAAAAACCATGTCGTGTTTCCATAAAGGTTTTAGGTGAGACACCAATTGAACAATCATTTGAAAAATTTGCCGATAATTTAAGTATACCTGTTGTAGGGCTCTATCCCAATAAAACAAATAATGTGGTTGTGAATCTAAAATTTGATGGAGGAGAAATTGTAGATACTGTAAAGATTAAGACCAATCGCCTTCCTAATGGCTTTCCTAATATTAAAATTAATAAATTGGAACGAACAAAAATGGAATCAGGTTTGCATGCATGCGATATTCACTTTGCTAATTATGGTAAGTTCAACTCCATTCCTTTGATTTTTGATGACCAAGGGGAAGTGCGTTGGTATTTAGATTTAAGTTTTATCGGCAAGATGGTTAGTCCGTTTCAAAGACTTAAAGAGGGTACTATTTTAATGGTTGACAGATTTAATATTTACGAATTTAATATGCTTGGAAAGCTTTTGAAACAAACAACGATTGATTCAAATTACGGGATGCATCATGATGTAGTTGAGTTGCCCAATGGAGATTTATTGGTTTGTGTTGGGAAACGAGATGCTTATATTAACATCAATGGAGAAAAAGTACTTTCCGATAGTGACTTTATTATGCTTTTTGACAGAAAAAAATCTAAGATTGTAAGGGAATGGGATTTGGCCAAACATTTAGATGTAAGTCGCAATTACTTAAATTTCTTACGTAAAGGAGATTGGTTACATATGAATGGACTGGCATTTAATCCAAAAGACAGTACTATTATAGTATCTGGAAAAGATCAAGGAGTTGTAAAAATATCTTGGAATGATGAGCTTAAGTGGATATTAGCGCCTAAAAGAGATTGGAAAAAATCAGGAAGGGATAATAAAGGGAAAAGCCCATTCCCTTTTGTGCTAACAGCAAAAGACTCTAATGGTAAAACATATGCCAATAATATTCAACAAGGGAAAAAAAGTGCTCCTGATTTTGATTTTCCTTTAGGACAACATGCTCCAGAGATTTTACCAAATGGGAACCTTATTGTTTTTGATAATGGTGCTCGCAGAAATATTAATGAAGAAAATAATTATTCTCGTGCTGTAGAATTTCATATAAATGAAATACAAAAAACAGTTACTCAAGTTTGGGAATATGGTAAAGAAAGAGGAAATTCTTTTTATTCATCAATAATAGGCGATGTAGATTTTCTTCACAACACTAAGAATATTTTGATTACCTCAGGGTTTATAGATCCCAACGGCATCCATTCGGCTAAAATTATTGAAGTTAATCATGAAACAGGTAATGAAGTTTTTGAAGCAACACTGCATTTCAAAAATCTAAGAGGAAATAGATCACCCGCTTGGGGGCAATCAGATATATTATATCGTTCTGAACGACTAGAGTTGAAGTATTAGATTTTAAAGTTTCGTTATTGGTCAAGATATAGTCAGTTTTAATACTAGAATAAGTTTAGCATAGGTTGGTTATATACCAATAACGAAGTTAGTTATTTTTTTAGTTAAAACTTTCTGGAAGGACTCGAGTATAACATTTTACATTTAATTTTTAGATTTATAAAAGTCGATTTTCATTCACAATTAACCAACAAAAAATAACATCACAGAGATATATCCCATATAAATAGTTCCACAAATAGTTATTATCCAATTCCATTTTCTGATAAATATTCTTGAAATCAAGTAAATCAATATTGTTATTATTCCAAATACGGCAGGAAAAAATAAATTCGCAAGTCCACCAAGCCCTGCTTTGTCAAGATTCGGAGCAGACATTGTAAAGATTGTAAATACTATAATTACAGCAAATAATATTCCGATATTATTCCAAGGATTGTCTATTATATTTTTTCTCACAGTGCCCGTTTCAAATGAAAGTCAATAGTTAAGATATAATTAAGTTCAACACAGGATGGTGATATCGACCGTTAACGAAGGTAGTTGTTTTTTTCTTACAAAGTTAAAAAGAGGTTTGCAAAGCACCATAACAATTTTTACTCTACCCTAAAGTTTATTTAGTATTTACATTGAAATTAAAAACATCAGGTCTTGCATAATGCCCAACAACATCAAACATTCGTTTAGCAGAAATAATGTGTTGTAAATTAATATCGGCATATAAAATGCCTTCTTCAGCTTCCAGTGGACCTGCTAAAATTTCTCCATTCGGGGCTATTATAGCACTATTACCAATATTTATCCATTCTTTTCCTTCAGGGTAAAGTTTTTTAAATTCGTAGTCATCAGGAATATCATCCATTTTGAGAGGCATACAAGCACTAATTACAAATAGCCCACCTTCTCTTGCAATATGTTGCATAGATTGAAGCCAGTTTGTGCTTTTGTCCCAAGTTGGGGAAGCTAATATTTGTGCACCACTTTCATAAATGGCGTTTCTTGCTAGTGGCATGAAGTTTTCCCAGCAAATTAATCCCGCAATTTTCCCAGCAGAAGTGTCATAAGAGCATAAGCTGTTACCGTCTCCTTGTCCCCAAATAAGACGCTCGCCTCCTGTTGGAATTAGCTTGCGGTGTTTTCCTAATATAACACCTTGGTCATTAATAAATAAGAGGCTGTTGTAAAGACTAGTACTACTTGTTTCAGAATTTAGCTCATGCATACCAATTACAACATTTATCTTGACTGAACTTGCTGCTTCGCATAATTTATCTGTTACTCCGTCAGGAACTGAAACAGCATTTTCAACAAGTTTTATGTAAAGGTCGTTTAAAACAGTACCTTTACTATTGGGAATAAGCCATACCCAATCAGGATATCCTGAAATAAACACTTCGGGAAAGACAATTAATTTAGCGCCTTTTTTCCCAGCTTCTAAAATAGCTTCACAGGCTTTTTGAACGGTTTTTTCTTTGTTTAAATAAAAAGGGGATAGTTGAGCAGCTGCGACTTTTAAATTCATAAAATTACATTTAAAAACTTTTTCGTATTAATATTTTAATGGTATTAAAACTAATCATTTAGATTCATTTCTTCTAAATTGGCGTCCAAAGTACCATCATTACTTGAATTAGAAAAAACAATAAGAATGGTAAAACCAAATACCCCATAACATCTCTGGCTTGTATTTTTATACCTTTACCCATAATAGGAAAGACTAACAGTAAATAAAACGGTTGCAATAAATTACTTAAACTTTCGCCATAAGCAACTGAAAGAGAAGCTCGCGATATCATTGCATTAATTTCTTCTTGAGGTAAGCCAACACCAATTTCTTTTACTGCATTAATAATACTTGGTCCCACTACAGCAAATTCACCACCCGCTGAAGGGATTGCAAAATTAACAATAGCTCCAGTTACGTAAGCGTAAAAAGGGTAAGAATCTATAGTAGCGAATGAAGCCAATAATTCTCCAAGTTTTGCTCCTAATCCTGTATATAGCATAATACCCATAATACCAGCATAAAAAGGGTATTGAAATATAATTCCTGAGATATTGCTACACGATCGTTTCATTGCAATTACAAAACGCATAGGTGTTTTATGCAAGAGCATACCAACGATTAAAAAAATAAAAATCATGATATTGAAATTCAAATTAAAACCTTTGGTACTAAAATGAAAAATAATATAGGTCAACCCCATAATTACAATAATCAGTTGAAGAAAACTACTATTGTTTAATGTGTCTGAGACTGATTTAAAAGGGAGTTTTAAACTTAAAGCTTCGGCTTTAATAGAGATTGCTTTGGTCTTTTCGGTTGTTTCTAATAAATCGCTTAACTCTTTTCCGTTTTTATTTTTAGGAATTAGTAAAACCATAAATAAAGGAGCTATTACAATAAATAAAACAATCATTCCCATATTTAAAGGCGATCCTAAAGTATATGAAGTAGGAATAACATCAGTTAAAATCCCCGTTTCAATTAAATAATTTTTTTCTGTATTTAATAATAATGGAATGGAACTCGATAATCCAGACACCCAATTACCAAATGATATATACACACAGGCTATTAAAAAGGGATAATTAATCCCTTTGACCCGTAACGCTAATTCTCTAGCTAATACACAAGTAATTACAATCCAACCAAAACTAATTAATGATAATAACGCGCCAATCATAACTACCAAAAAATAAACTTGTTTTGGGCTATTAATAAAAACAGTGAGTTTATCAATACCTTTTTTTATTGTTGGCGATAAGGCGATACTAAAACCAGTAATAATTATTAATACGATTTGCATTCCAAACTCAAGGAGGTCAAAAAAACCATTGTACCAAGATTGAATAATTTTTAGGGGTGTAACATCTAGCCAAATAAAAGCACCAACCCCTGTTATTATAGTTAAAAGTATTGCAAACACAAATGCGTTTGGCATATACTTTAAAAAAAGGTGCGTGAACTTCTCCCCTAGTTTCGTAATCATTTTATGTTGGTATTAGTCTAACTTCTCCGTTAACTTTTTAAACACTTTTTTAGCATCTTTCCCCTCATATAAAACACCATAAACCGCATTAATAATTGGGAGGCGCGTTTTCTTTATATTTTGCTTATTAAGCAAAAACGCACTTTTTGTAGCGTAATACCCTTCGGCTACCATATTCATTTCCATTTGCGCCGATTTTACGGTGTATCCTTTACCAATCATATTGCCAAACATTCTATTACGTGAAAACACCGAGTAACCCGTTACCAACAAATCTCCTAAATACGCAGAGTTGTTAATGTTACGTTTCATTTTATGCATCTTTTTAATAAAACGTTTCATTTCACGTATTGCATTGCTCATTAGTACACTCTGGAAATTATCGCCATAACCTAATCCGTGTGCAATTCCAGCGGCAACGGCATATATATTTTTAAGCATTACAGCATATTCTACACCAATAATATCGTCGCTTATTTTGGTTTTTATATAGTTGCTAGATAAATTATTTGCTATTTTTTGGGCTTTTACCGAATCCGCACAAGAAATAGTGAGGTAAGATAATCGTTCGAGCGCTACTTCTTCGGCATGACAAGGTCCTGCAATAACTGCGATATTTTTAAACGGAATATTATAAACATCATGAAAATGTTCACCAACGAGCAAACCAGTTTCTGGAATAATACCTTTTACTGCAGATACAATTGTTTTGCCTGAAACATTAATAGTTAACTTTTGTAATTCAGCATTAATAAAAGCTGATGGAATTACAAATATCATCACATCAGCATATTCTGCAATTTCATTAATGTCGTTGCTTAGTTTTAGTTGCTCTAAATGAAACTCTACAGAACTTAAGTAGTTTGGGTTGTGTTTGTGTTTTAATAAGTGCTCTTTGGTATAAACACTACGCATATACCAACCCACTTCATCAAGATTTTCGCAAAGCATTTTCACAATAGCAGTTGCCCAACTTCCGCTTCCAAAGACAGCGTATTTTAATTCTGAAGTCATTTTAAAGTAAAAATTTATGTTATCAAAAATACACAAAATATCACGCTTTAAATAGAGTTGACAATCAACAGATTACATTTTTGGCACGCAATTTGAAAACACATTATTATAACTAAAAAAGAAACGCTTATGAAGACTCTAAAACTACTTTCAGGATTTGCCTTAGTGGCAACATTATTTACCTCATGTTATACCGAAGTAATTATCGACGATTTTAACGATACTTCATCCATTACTTTAAATCAATTATTAAATTCATACGAGTTATGGTATGTTGATATTAACGAAACTACTGGTTTTGGAGAAACTCCTTTTTTACAAATAGCATTTACGCTATCTTTTAGAAGCGGCACTTTGTATGCAAACAATAATTTAGTTGGTATTGGTGACCAAGGCGATGGTTTTGGAATCCCTGTAGGAAACTATAGTGCATATGATATGATTCTTGATGTGAATCATGATATTGATGGATTTCAAACTTTTGATATTTATCAAGTAAATAATAATACTATAGAATTGTACAACCCAAATAATGATACATCCTATTTTTTAAACGGATATCAGCGAAATAATTTTGATTATGATTTCGTGTTTTATGATAATATCCATTATTTTCTTCAAGAGTATGAAGCTTGGGAAAAAACATATACAAGCGAAATAGGAGCCATTAATGAATTTGATAATGAAAATTATTTACAGTTTCTAGCAGGAGGGAGCGACTCTACATTTAGAAGTTCTCAAGATATAGGTGTTAGTAATGTAAGTAATATTTTTTGGGACTATATAGGTGTTTATGGTGTACAAGATGTTCCAGGGAATGACTATTTAAAAAATTTAACACTAGATTATGACTTTTTTGACAATGAATATTTTGAATTAAACGTTATTAATGATGGGCTTATAGAATTGTTTCATCCTACGTCTGGAACCTATTACGAGTTTGAAGGAATAGGGTATATCCAGTACATGAGAACTGGGAGTGGAAACTCAGAGAAATCAAAAACAAACAAAAAGCGAAAGCAAAAAACAGATAAAAAAGATAACCCAAGGGTTAATAATAGAAGCTAGAATTTTGGTTGGTTAGTTTTAGTTTTTAAACTGCTTAGAGACATCTCTCTAGGCAGTTTTCTTTTTTATAAAGGATTGGATATAACGAGTCTATTTGTAAAAACACATTTCATCTAAGTAATTCCAAACATACTCAGGAAGCATTGGTTTTACATTTTTTCCTTCTTTTATGGATTGTCTTATAAAAGTTGAAGACAACTCCATAATTGGAGCGTCAACATGAGTTATCTTTTTATGGTTTTCAAATTTATGTTTAATTGCATTACTTGAAATTCTTGGATATACATATATTGAATAACGATCTAAGATAACATCAAAATTTTTCCATTTATGAAAACTTTTTAAATTATCTTCTCCCATAATTAATGCAAACTCATGTTTTGGATGCTTCTCTTCTAAATACACTAAGGTATTTATAGTATAATTGGGTTGTGGTAATTTAAACTCAATATCACTTTGTAGTAACTTTGGGTAGTCTTTAGTAGCGAGATACACCATTTCCAAACGTTGATGATCATCAAGCAGTGAACTTTTCTTTTTAAAAGGACTATGTGGCGTTACCACAAACCACACTTGGTCTAAACTGCTATATTCAACTAAATGATTAGCAATAGTTAAATGACCAACATGAATAGGGTTAAACGTACCAAAGAAAAGACCAACCTTCATCTGTTTAATTATTAGAATTCACAAATTTACTTACCAAACCATAAGCTTCATTTAAAGCGTGATTTAAAGTGTCATTTTCAATAATAACATCAAAAAGAGGCGCTGTGGCGAGTTCTGCAGAAGCCTTTGCAATCCTCATATTTATTTTATCTTCACTTTCAGTTTTGCGTTTTTTTAATCTAATTTTAAGCTCGTCTATGCTTGGCGGTTTTACAAAAACAGCTAAGGTCTGTTCAGGATATTTTCGTTTTATGCGTAAGCCACCAGAAACATCAATATCAAATATTACATGTTTCCCCATAGCCCAAATACGCTCGATTTCAGTTTTTAAGGTACCGTAAAAATTGTCTCGATACACTTCTTCCCATTCTAAGAACTTGTCAGCTTTAATTTTATTTTTGAATTCTTTTGCAGACATATAGTAATAGTCTTTTCCATCAATTTCTTCTCCACGTTTTTCTCGTGAGGTTGCGGAGATGGAGAATTCTAAATTTAATTCGGTTTGTTTTAACAAATGCCTCACTATGGTTGTTTTGCCAGAACCCGAAGGCGCGGAGAAGACAATTAGTTTTCCTTGGGCCATTTTAAAGCACGTTTAAAAGTTGTTCTTTAATCTTTTCAAGCTCATCCTTCATTTGTACCACCAATTTTTGCATAGGTGCATAATTAGATTTAGAACCAATAGTGTTTATCTCCCTACCCATTTCTTGACCTATAAACCCTAATTTTTTGCCATTAGAATCTTTGGAATTTAAGGATTTAAGAAAATATTCTAAATGATTGTGCAATCTTACCTTTTCCTCAGTAATATCAAATTTTTCAATATAATACACGAGCTCTTGCTCAAATCTATTTTCATCAACGCGCTCTTTTAATTCCGAAATCCCTTTACGTAAGCGCTCTTTAACGCCTTCAATACGTTCAGGGTCAATAGCAATAACTTGCTCCAATAATGTGTCAATATTTTGGATTCTATATCTAAACTCTTTTTCAAGTGCGAGACCTTCTTCAGTCCTGTAGTCATGAATTTTGTTTAAAGCATTTTTAATTTCTTGTTCTATGGCTTGCCATTCGCTTTCATCAATTTCATCACGTTCAGTATTAAGTGCATCAGGAAACCGAACAGCCATTTTAAGAAGCTCAGTGTTGTCTCCATCAACAATAGCTTTTAATTGTTCCATGTATGTTTTAACTACAGGATTGTTTATTTGTGTTGAGGTTTCTTCTCCAGTAATTTCCACATATAATGAAAAATCCACCTTCCCACGTTCTAGTTTTGAGGCAATAAGTTTACGAATACTTAACTCCTTCTCTCTGTAAACAGAAGGCATACGAGCATTCAAATCAAGGTTTTTGCTATTTAGAGATTTTATTTCAATAGAGATTTTTTTAGTTGGAAGCTGTAAAACAGATTTTCCATAACCTGTCATTGATTGTATCATTTTCAAAAATTAAAAGTTGGACAAAGATAATTAAACAAGAACTAAAAATGTAATATTAAGTTTTTATGTTACTGAATTTATTATTATCTAATCGCAGCTTTTGCAGCTTCAACGTTTTTTTTACTATTTCCAATAAAAATGTTATCATTAATAATAATAACAGGACGTTTTAAGAAGGTATAATGTTGCAATATATAGTGTTTGTAATCTCTTTCTTTAAGCGTTTGATTTTTCAAGGCCATTGCTTTGTACAGCTTTGCGCGTTTGCTAAAAAGCGCTTCATAACTACCCGATAATTTACACATCTCTTTAAGTTGAGTCACTGTTATTTCTTCCTCTTTAATATCTTGAAGTATAAAATTTGAAGAGGGATTAAGTTCTTTTAAAATGCGCATACACGTATTGCAAGTTTTTAAGTAGTATATTTTTTTCATGACGAACAAAGATTAACTTTACAAAGAAAATCAATTAAACAACAAAACACTTTTTAAATAACAATAAATGGATTATGCATTTGATATTAACTTAAAAAACAGAACTATTCTAAGCTCATTTTTAGAAAACTTTTCGTTAGAAAAACTAAATAAAGTCCCAGATGGCTTTAGTAATAATATTTTTTGGAATATTGCTCATGTTGTAGTAATTCAACAGCTATTAGTCTATAATTTATCGGGATTACCAATGATAATAAGCGACACTATGGTGGCAAAATATAAAAAAGGAGCAAAAACAGAAAACGATGTTACTCAAGAAGAAGTAAATGAATTAAAAACATTATTATTTTCAACAGCTGAAAAGACTAAAGAAGACTATGGTTCCGGTGTGTTTAAAGGTTACAGTTCATACACAACTTCTACAAATAGCACGATGTCAACTGTAGAAGAAGCTATTGCTTTTAATAATTTTCATGAAGGCATTCATTTAGGATATATTTTAGCATTAAAAAAATCACTTTAACAGTATGGATTATTTTTCGGTTTCTGCAATTTTAATAGTGTTATCAGCACTTTTTGGATATATAAACGTTAGGTTTTTAAAATTGCCAATAACTATTGGTTTAATGATAATCACTATCATTTTTACGCTTATTATAGTGGTTATTGGGCAGTTTGATGATACTTTATTGCTAAGAGAAAAGGAGCTGATTTCACAAATTGATTTCACCACAGTTTTATTAGATATCATGCTGAGTTTCTTGCTTTTTGCAGGAGCATTACACACTAATTTTGCACAACTAAAAATACAACGCTGGCCAGTTTTGGTATTTGCTACTTTTGGGACTTTAGTTTCAACGTTTTTAGTTGGAATTATGATGCATTATATACTACAAGGGATAGGATTGCAAGTAGATTTCATTTACTGCTTATTGTTTGGAGCACTTATTTCCCCAACCGACCCTATTGCAGTTTTAGGAATATTAAAAAAGGCAGGAGCTCCAAAAAATCTTGAAACTAAAATTGTTGGAGAATCATTATTTAATGATGGCGTAGGTGTAGTTATATTTTTAACCATTTTTAATATTGCGTCATCATCATCGGCAGATGTTGAAGTATTAGAAATTGTAAAGTTATTTGGAAAAGAGGTTATTGGTGGTATTGTTTTAGGTCTTATTTTAGGTGGGATAACGTATAGAATGATGAAATCTATAGACGATTATGAAGTTGAGGTTATTATAACTTTAGCAGCAGTAATGGGAGGCACATTATTAGCGCATCAACTACATTTGTCCGCGCCATTAGCGATGGTAACAGCAGGACTAATTGTTGGCAATGACACGGTTAGAAATGCTGCCATGTCTGAAACTACCGAAACCTATGTTGATAAATTTTGGGAATTGATAGATGTGCTATTAAACACCATTCTTTTTGTAATGATTGGTATGGAGTTGCTTGTTTTAAGCTTTGAGGGTAGCTATATAATTGCTGGCTTAATAGCTATTCCAATGGTACTTTTATCAAGGTATTTATCCTTATGGCATCCTATTAAATTCTTTGCAAAAAAATTAGAGTTTGTACCACATACCAATTTAATTATGACTTGGGGTGGTTTACGTGGTGGTATTTCAATTGCTTTAGCATTAAGCTTAACTCAGGATATGCATAAGGAGTTGTTTTTGGTGATAACCTATATTATTGTAGCGTTTTCAATTATAGGGCAAGGATTAACAGTAGAGCCAATAATAAGACGATTAACTAAAAAAAAGTAGCTAGTTTAATTTTAAAAAAGAATCAATGTCTTCAAATGGAACGGTAAACTCTGTAATACCATCTGAGTAAGATGCAATTTCATAGATATTATAAAAAAAAATAACACCATCCTCGTTAAAGCCAATATTTTCTGGAAGATGAAATTCTTCATCAAAGAAATATGAAATATTAGAGGGTTTAGTTTCTTTATCAAAAAAGGGGTTAACAGCTTTAGTCAGATCTTCCTTATTAGTAAACAAATCATCAAAGGTTAATAAATGGTCTGTTTTTGGATTAAAATTTAAAAAGGTAACATTCATATTACCATGAGCTCCTCCTGTATTAAGATAGCCATTTATGGCAATAGAGATTATTTCAGCGGATTGGTAGGTTACCTCACCATCAAAAAGAGCCTCCCAAACTAGAGTACTTTCTTCAAAATCATTTTTAAACGCTTTGTATTCAGCATCAAATTTGTTTACTGCATCATTTAGTGTGATACTGTCGGTATCATCTTCACTAAAATTAAGCATATTAGCAATGTGGGTTTCAATTTTATAATTAATAGTATTTGCTAAATCGGAATCACCTTCAGCTTTTGGGATATTAATTTCTACAACTGCATTATCTTCAAAAATTTCGTTTGTTTCTATAAATGAAAGTTTGGACTCTTCTATACATGATAAAACAGAAAGAAGAATTAGAAAAAGAAAAAAGCGGTTCATAAATGTAAGTATTAACAATATGATATACTAAAGGTATCACATACTTTTGAATACAACGAATTAAAAACTAAATTTGTTGCAAATAAATTTGACATATGAAATTTAATACAAAAACAATCCATGGAGGTCAGGAACACGATCCAGCATATGGTGCAGTCATGCCTCCTATTTATCAAACCTCAACCTATGCTCAAAGCACTCCTGGAGGGCATAAAGGATTTGAATATTCTAGGACTCACAATCCTACTAGAAAAGCTTTAGAAAGTGCTTTTGCAAGTATAGAAAACGGCAATTATGGTTTAGCGTTTGGTTCTGGTTTAGCCGCAATTGATGCTGTAATTAAGCTTTTAAAACCTGGAGATGAAGTAATATCTACAAACGATTTGTATGGAGGGACTTATCGCTTATTTACTAAAGTTTTTGAAAAGTTTGGGATTACCTTTCATTTTATTGGAATGGATAATGCTTCAAATATAGAAAAACACATTAATAAGAACACAAAATTGATTTGGGTTGAAACACCAACAAACCCAATGTTGAATATTGTAGATATAAAAGCTGTTGCAACTGTAGCTAAAAAGCATAATATTATGCTTGCGGTTGATAATACTTTTGCCACACCTTATTTACAAAGACCTCTAGATTTAGGTGCAGACATTGTAATGCATTCGGCTACAAAATATCTTGGTGGACATAGCGATGTTGTTATGGGAGCGTTAATGTTAAATGATAAAAGCATTGCTGAAGAATTGTATTTTATCCAAAACGCAAGCGGTGCAGTTTGTGGACCACAAGATAGTTTTTTAGTACTTAGGGGTATAAAAACATTGCATATAAGAATACAAAGACACTGTGAAAATGGAAAAGCCATAGCAGAGTTTTTAAAGTCTCACCCAAAAATTGAAAATGTATATTGGCCTGGGTTTGAAACGCACCCCAATCACAATATTGCGAAAGTACAAATGAACGATTTTGGAGGAATGTTATCTTTTACAACCAAAGGGAATAACTATGAAGAAGCAATTAAAATTGTTGAAAAGCTCAAAATATTTACCCTTGCTGAGTCTCTTGGAGGAGTAGAATCTCTTTCAGGACATCCAGCGAGTATGACACATGCAAGTATACCAAAAGTAGAACGTGAGAAAACAGGAGTTGTAGATTCCTTAATACGATTAAGTGTGGGCATTGAAGACAAAGAAGATCTTATTAATGATTTGAAACAAGCGTTAGAATAAAACAAAAAAGCTCTTGAATTTTCAAGAGCTTTTTTGTTTTGAGCTATGATTAATTGATATAGTATATATAACCAAAATTTAGCCATACCAACCAATCATTATATTTGTTAGATTCAAGTTGATGATTTAATCCGTCAATCCAATCATTATTATAGTATTGCCATCTTAAATCTAACATTAAGTCGGAGAGTTTATTGAGCTTATATCTTACACCAACACTTGTTACCAATGACCAAGCACTAAGTGGTTGCGCATTAACTGACCCAGGATTCCAGAAGGTATAGAAATTATTTGGATTAAGTATATCACCATCACCGTAACTAGTACTAACTTTAGGTGTTGCATAGGTATAATGAACACCTAAACTAACAAAAGGAGCAAATTTATAAGCAAATCCTTGAAAATCTCTAATACTAAGTGGAAAGTATTCAATTTGCATTCCTATATCAAAATTTTCGGCTACGCCCTTTTGGGCTCTAAGTTTATCTGCTTCAGGAGTAGTTCTGTCTGGAGCTACCCACTTTCCTAGGTGTTCAAGATTGGTTTTATTCCAAGAGATTTCACTTCTTAATTTAAAGTGATCATTAAAATAAGTGTCTGTAGTATAACAATTACAATCAGCTCTATACGCAAAATTTATATAATGAACGATTCCAATTCCAATTCCTGAATTTCCAAAGTTCGTTTTTTCATTTATTCGGGTACCATAATCCGATCTAAATTGAACAGGACCAACTATAACACCAACCTCATGAGAAAACCCCAATTGAGAAAATGCCGTTTGCACAACAGATAAAAAACAAAGAATTAAAGTTAATTGTTTGCAATTAAGCATAATATGGTTTTTCAGTTTGGGGTTATTTCGGACAAATATATAAAACTTCGATGAAACAACAAAAAAATCCGATTAAATGCGTGTTTATTTATAATAACACGAAATATTTAATATAACTATGTTCTACGAAAAGTTATTGCTAAATATTAAAAAAAAGATAGTTTTTTTTAAAGATAATGTATATTTGTGGTCGTAAAATTTATATCAAATTAGTACTTCAAAACTTTATAAATGAAAAATAAAATAGAAGGTTTTTTAGATCTTGTAAAACAAAGAAATGGTAGCGAACCAGAATTTTTACAAGCTGTAGAGGAGGTTGCAGAAACTGTAATCCCTTATATAGTTGAAAACAAAATTTATCATGGCAAAAACATTTTGTTAAGAATGGTTGAGCCTGAGCGTGCAATAACTTTTAGAGTGTGTTGGGTTGATGATAATGGGGAAGTTCAAGTTAACAGAGGATATAGAATTCAAATGAATTCAGCGATTGGACCTTATAAGGGAGGTTTGAGATTTCATCCAACAGTAAACATGAGTATTTTAAAGTTTTTAGCTTTTGAACAAGTATTTAAAAATAGCTTAACCACTCTGCCAATGGGAGGCGGAAAAGGAGGAAGTGATTTTGACCCTAAAGGTAAAAGCGATAATGAAATTATGCGTTTTTGTCATTCGTTAATGAGTGAGTTATTCCGTCATATAGGGCCAAATACAGATGTTCCTGCTGGAGATATTGGTGTAGGAGGAAGAGAAATAGGATTCCTATTTGGAAAGTACAAGAAGTTAAGTAATGAATTTACAGGAGTGTTAACTGGAAAAGGAATGTCTTGGGGAGGATCTTTAATTAGACCTGAAGCAACAGGATATGGAAATGTATATTTTGCTCAAAAAATGTTAGAAACCAAAGGAGATTCTATGAACGGTAAAGAAGTAGTGATTTCTGGTTCTGGTAATGTTGCGCAATATGCTGCCGAAAAGGTAATTCAATTAGGAGGTAGAGTACTTACTATGTCAGACTCATCAGGATATATTTACGATGCCAATGGTATAGACCAAGATAAACTAAACTTTATCATGAAATTAAAAAATGTAAGACGTGGGAGAATTAGTGAATATCTAGAAGTATATCCAAAGGCAAAATTTGTTAAAGGAGAAACTCCTTGGAGCATTAAATGTGATATAGCATTACCTTGTGCAACTCAAAATGAGTTAAACGGTAACGATGCCGATATGTTGGTTAATAATGGATGTATCGTAGTAAGTGAAGGAGCGAATATGCCATCAACAAAAGAAGCTATTGAAATATTTCATAAAGCAAAAATATTGTTTGCCCCTGGAAAGGCTTCAAATGCTGGAGGTGTTGCAACTTCTGGTTTAGAAATGACACAAAATTCTTTACGTTTCAATTGGAGTAGAGATGAGGTAGATGAAAAATTAAAAGACATTATGTCTAACATTCACGATTCTTGTATTGAATATGGTAAAGATGAAGATGGATATATAGATTACGTAAAAGGGGCAAATATTGCAGGATTTGTTAAGGTAGCAGATGCAATGTTGGCACAAGGAGTGGTTTAATTATAATATAGATTTATAATATAAAGCTCTCAGAATTTATTTTGGGAGCTTTTTCAATTATAATACATATGATTTTAAAGTATTTGTCGTTAGTTATAAATATATTTGAAAGCATTATAGCATTGATTAAATAAATACAACTAAACAAATGAAAAAGAAATCTGCAGTATTAATTATTGTAGTACTATGTTCTGTTTTCATAAGAGCACAAGATTTTACTACCTTATGGGAAGGGCATTTTTCATATTTAAATATTACGGATGCTGTTGAAGGAAATAACAAAATTTATGCAGCTTCTGAAAATGCAATTTTTAGCTATGATTTGAGTTCTTCTGAAATTGAAAAGATTTCGACAGTTAACGGATTATCAGGAGAGCTTATTTCAACAATTTATTACAGTGATAATTTTAATCAGTTAATTATTGGTTATGAAAACGGATTGATTGAAGTTTTTCTTGTGGATACAGGAGAAGTTGTTACTGTTGTAGATATTATTGATAAACAAACCATACCGCCAGACGATAAAAGGATAAACCATTTTAACGAATATAATGGAGCTGTTTATATAGCTTCAGATTTTGGAGTATCGGTTTTTGATTTATCAAGATTAGAATTTGGAGATACTTATTTTATTGGTAATGGAGGGAGCCAAATTAAGGTTAGTCAAATTGCTATTATTGAAGATTATATTTACGCTGCATGTCTTGATAATGCAGGCATAAGAAGAGGATTGCTAAGCAGTCCCAATTTAATTGATTTTCAAGAGTGGAATCAGATTACTTCAGGGAATTTTTTAGGTATTGAGACGTTTTCAGATCAGCTGTATTGTACCTCTACAAGCAGAAGAATTTTTGAAATAAATAATACCATTCTTAATCAATTATTTGTTTATCCAAGTGCGACTTTAGATTTAAAAAGCTCCACAAATAACCTAATTGTAACTACACAAGACGAAGTCTATGTTTACGATACTAATTTTAATGTGTTAGCAAATCCAATAGTAACAAGCGAGTATGATACAAAATTCACTGCAGCAATTACTACTAATGAAGGCATATATATTGGCACAGAAGGATTTGGTGTTTTAAAAACAACAGTTAGTAATGTTTCAGTATTTGAAGAAATTCATCCCGATGGCCCTTTAAGAAATAACACCTTTTCTGTTGAAGCTGATTTTGGAAGTCTTTGGGCAACCTATGGAGATTATACTTCTGACTATAACGCCTTCCCTTTAAGAGAATATGGCTTAAGTCATTTACAAAATGAGCAATGGATTAATATTCCATACGACAGTATATTTAACTCTAGAAATCTAAACGCAATTTCAATAAACCCTCTTAACCCAAGTCAAGTTTTTATTAGTTCTTTTAAAGATGGCATATTAGAAATTAATGATAATGAGCCCATTATTAGATATGACCAAACTAATAGCGGATTGGAATCACTAATATTACCCAATAACCCGAATTTTGTTGGGATTAGAGTCTCAGGAACATCATTTGATTCGAATGGGTTGTTATGGTCTATTTCCTCATTGATTCAAAAACCATTAAAATCGTTTGACCCTTCTATTAATCAATGGAGAAGTTATACTTTTTCAGAATTAATCCCTGAAGCTTTTGATAATTTAGGTTTTAAAGACTTAATTATTGAACCATCTGGCACTATTTTCCTCACAACCTTTGAATTTGGAGTTATAGGGTTTAATCCAAATAATGGAGCGATAAAAAACATAGATAAAGAAAACGGAAACCTACCATTTATATCTGCAACCGCAATAGCCTTAGACAAAAGAAATCAATTATGGATTGGGACAACTCGTGGTTTAAGAGTCTTGTTTAATACCTCAAATTTCTTTTCAGATGAAAATGTTTCCACTGAACCCATCATTATTCTTGAAGATGGCATCCCCAAAGAACTTTTAGAAGTACAATTTATTTCGGATATTAAAGTAGATGGTTCAAATAATAAATGGATTGGTACAATAGATGCAGGAATATTTTATTTTTCATCTGATGGTCAACAGACTATTTTTCATTTTACTAAGGATAATTCACCTTTGCCCTCAAATACCATTAATGATATAAGTATAGATGCAGACAATGGTCTAGTGTATATTGCTACTGATAGAGGCCTGCTTTCATTTAAAGCAGGAGGGTCATCTCCTAAAGACGAATTGTCCGATGCTTATATATATCCTAATCCTGTTAGACCAGCTTTTAATGCCATCTCTAAAAAGATAAAAATAAAAGGCATTACAGACAATGTTAACATAAAAATCACAGATATTGAAGGCAACTTGGTTGCCGAAGCCCAATCTAGAAATAATTTAAGATACAGAGGCTATAATCTAGAAATTGATGGAGGCACAGCTTTTTGGAACGGTAAAAACCTTGCTAATAATAAGGTTGCTTCAGGAGTTTACTTAATTATGCTATCAGATTTAGACACCTTCGAAACCAAAGTCTTAAAGCTAATGATTGTTAGATAATGCTTATTTCTACAACAGCCATAGTATTATCAAAAATAAGATATAAAGATTATGACCTAATTATAAAATGTTACACCAAAGATTTTGGTTTACAGACATATTTAATTAAAAATGCACTCAAATCAAAAAAAGGCAAATTTAAACCTGCTTATTTTCAACCCTTATCAATCTTGGATATTGAAGCAGACCATAAAAACAATAGATCTTTACAATATTTTAAAGACGCTAAGCTTCATTTTAACTATAGAACACTTCATACTAATGTAATAAAGAGTACTATAGTTATGTTTCTTTCAGAAGTATTATCTAACATTTTAATAGAAGAAGAAAAGAATATACCTCTTTATAATTTTCTAGAAAAGGCTTTTATTTGGTTTGATGAAAACGATACTAACTCCAATTTTCATTTAATATTTTTAATTAAGCTGACTAAGTATTTAGGGTTTTATCCAGAGTCTACACAAAGGGGAACTCCATATTTTAATCTGGAAGAAGGAAAGTTTCAGTTAACAAAGTCTGGGGTATTTTGTGTTTCAGGAAATAATTTAATCCTTCTAAAACACCTGTTAGGTATAAAATTTGATGAGAGTAAATCAGTAGTTGTTGATGCAATTCAAAAACGAGAATTTTTAAATATGATTTTACTCTATTTTAAGTTACATTTGGACGGTTTTAAACAACCCAAATCTGTGACTATATTAAATCAAGTTTTTAATTAAAAAGATGAAGCACTTAGTTCTCTTTTTTTCATGTTTAATGTGCTTTTTCTTGCAAGCTCAGGAAATTACCATATTAGATGCATTAACCAAAGAACCAATTTTAGGAGTTGCCGCGTATAACAATTCTAAAACAAAAAGCACAGTGACCAATTTGGAAGGCAAATTGTTAATTGATGTGTTTACAGAAAACGAGAAAATTATTTTTCAACATATTTCACACATTAAAGTAGTTCTAACGAAGTCAAAAGTACCTTCCGTTTTGTATTTAAAAGCAAAGACACAGGATTTGGATGAAATTGTAATCTCTGCTTCAAAATTTGAACAAAGCAAAAAAGAAGTACCACATAAAATTGTGAGCGTTAAAGCCGAAGATATTGTGTTTTCAAACCCACAAACAAGTGCAGATTTATTACAAAATAGCGGACAAGTCTTTATTCAAAAGAGCCAATTAGGAGGTGGCAGCCCCTTAATAAGAGGGTTTTCTACTAATAGATTATTACTCTCAGTAGATGATGTTAGAATGAATAATGCCATTTTTAGAGGAGGAAATGTTCAAAACGTTATATCTATAGACCCATTTACAGTTCAAAACACCGAAATTATATTAGGCTCAGAATCAATTATTTATGGTAGTGATGCCATTGGAGGCGTGATGAATTTTTATACAAAAAAACCTATTCTATCCCAATCAGACACACCTAATTTTAAAGCAAACACAGTCTTGCGTTACGCCAGTGCAAGTAATGAAAAAGCAGGACACATTGATTTTAATTTAGGGTACAAGAAATGGGCGTTCTTTACAAGTGCTAGTTATACTGCTTTTGATGATTTAAAAATGGGGAAATATGGTCCAACTGATTACTTGAGGTTAGAATATATTGACACTTCAAATGGGCAAGACAATATTGTAGAGAACAGTAATCCTAGAGTTCAAAAAATTACAGGGTATAATCAAATTAATTTTTTAGAAAAGGCACATTATCAAGCCAAAGAAGATTTGAGTTTTGATCTAGGCCTGCATTATTCATCAACTTCAGATTATCCAAGATATGACAGACTTATTAGATACAAAGGGTCTCAATTACATTCAGCCGAATGGTTTTATGGACCCCAACGATGGTTTTTAGGGAACCTTCAAATGACCAAATTAAGTAGTAATTCTAACCTCTACGATGAAGTTAAGATTACAGCAGCATATCAAAATTTTCAAGAAAGCAGAAATAATCGGAATTTAAATTCGGATACAAGACGAACCCGAAAAGAAAATGTAGATGTTATTACAGTAAATATTGATTTGGATAAACTAGTTTCTGAAAGATCCAAATGGTTTTATGGCGTGGAATATATTTATAACACAGTTGGGTCACAAGGCAAGCAAACCAATATTTTCAATAACACATCAACAACTATTGCTTCAAGATACCCTAACGGCTCTTCTTGGCAATCCTTAGCAGCTTACGTGAACTATAAATACAAGCCAAATAAAAAGTTTACTTTTCAAACTGGAACTCGGTTTAACCATATTTCTATTCAAGCCAATTTACAGGAAAACAATATCTTTTTTAACCTACCCTTTAATAGTTCTAATATTAAAACAGGAGCACTTACTGGAACTGCAGGAATCAGTTGGGCTCCAAACAGTAAAATGCTATGGAAGTTTAATGCTTCTACAGCGTTTAGAGCGCCAAATATTGATGATATAGGTAAAATTTTTGATTCGGAACCAGGGACAGTTATAGTGCCAAATTCAAAATTAGAATCTGAGTATGCATATAGTGGGGAATTGGGATTGGTTTTAAATTTTGATAAAGTTGTATTAGATTTTGCAACATATTATACATATTTGGACAATGCTTTGGTACGACGAGATTTTAGTATAAATGGTGAAACTCAAATAATATATGATGGAGAGATCAGTGATATTAAAGCGATACAGAATGCGTCAAAAGCATGGATTTATGGTTTTGAAGTAGGCGCAAAAATATCTTTTAACGAACATTTTAAATTAACGACCCAATATAGCGTTATTGGAGGTAGCGAAGAAGACCAAAACGGAATAGAAGTCCCTATCAGACATGTGGCTCCAAACTTTGGGAACACACATTTTATTTGGGAGAATGAGAAACTAAAATGGGATGCTTTTTTTAACTATACTAACGAACTTTCGTTTAACCAATTAGCGCCTTCTGAAGTTGATAAAGATTATCTATACGCTAAAGATAAAAATGGAAATCCGTACGCTCCATCTTGGTTCACATTAAATTTTAGGTCGCAATACCAAGTAAACAATAGTACGTCGGTAATTGCTACCCTAGAGAACATTACAAACCAACGTTACAGATCTTATTCTTCAGGGATAGCCGCTCCTGGATTAAACTTTATTTTAGCTGTTAAATACAGTTTGTAATTTTAAATCAATACCGATTTACAACTTTTTTGGTGATGATAGTCCCATTAACCAAAAACACTTTTGCAATATATGGCACTTGACTTAAGTTTGATAAATTATAAGTTTTGGTATTACCTTTTGCTTTTAAATGATACAGTACTCTACCTTGTAAATCTATAATTTGAATAGAATTCATGGCGATATTGCCAGATAATTTAAATTGTACATTTCCATTTTGGAGTTCAAAAATAGATAAGCTTTTATTAGTAATTGCTTGGTCACTTAAAGACAGTGCATTTTCGTTAAATACAATTTCAAAACGGTTGTTAAATTCACCAACGATAGAAGTAAAGTTATAGTTGCTTTCCTTTAAATTATGTAATGTGTTTAATAAATTATCTTTTAAATAAATAGGATTCTCATTTAAAAAAGTACCTTCCAACTGCGCAATAGAGAGCGTATAAATAGTAGGGACATCTATTTCAGTTTTAAAGCCAACGGTAATCACTTCATTTTTATTTAAACTATTTATAGTTTTACCTTGTATTGAGAATTTTTTATTATTCCCTTCAATAATTGAGTATAATATACTGGCATTATCTGTTGATAAATTTCTAGGAGCATCATAGTAGTCACCATCAAAACCATTGGTAGCACCTTTTACATACCCAATAAGTATTTGATTAAACACATCATTATCCGAAGTTAAATTAACCCATATTTTATTGGCACCCTCTTTTGTTTTTAAACTTGCAGCTTTAAAAAATTGATCGTTGCTCCCCGTTACACGCATAGCGTTATTAAAAATAATATTAGTGTTCATTATATTGCCAAGAATTTCGGTGTCACCAAAGGAGAATATTGTTGAAGGCGCATCATCAGACATAGACACAAAAAAGCTTTGCCCTGAAGGGATATAATTATTTGGAGTTAAGCCATCACCTCCAGCAACATTGCCTGTTCCATTGATTACAGCATAATCAGATCCTGCGAAATTTTCATTTTCGTTTCCGTTTGTATTAGCCGATGGAGCAGTGTTTTGTGACCAAATGAAAAGAGCCCCTGTTATAGTAGGAGATTGAGTAACTGAAGTGTCTACGGCGGTATTAACTGCTAAAAATTTTGTAGTATCAATAGCTGAAGGATAAGGATTCCCTATGAGATTCCAGTTATTGTCTTCAAGTTCTTCATCATTCCGGTATATAGGTACTGTAACAACGCCATTATTGAAAGGGCCATTAAATGTATAATCAAATTGATTACCTAGTGAGGCATTGAATAAGAATTCATCGTGAGTAGAAGCATACCCAACGCCTGGAATCATAATATCAGTACCACTGGCTAATTGCCAATCGTCACCATTATCATCTATGTCATCTTGAAATCCAAAAGTAAGAGCATTATCATTATTTATTTCAGCTCCACTATCTTTATATTTAGAGGCATCAAACCAAAAACGTCTACTAGTTTCTGCATCAGCTAAACCACTACCTATATTTTCTCCAGAAACTGGAGAGCTCCAATAGGTATATTCGTACCAATTATTTGCAGGAGCAGTTTTTTTCACTACTGTTATATTCCCATTTGCTATAACTTTTGCAAAATTATCGTTTTGTAATACTGCGCCTTTAGGTTGTACAATAATAGTACTTCCAGCATTAACGGTAATATCGTTTTTAATTTCAATAAAATCATTATCAGCAATAATTAATGTTGAATTAGTACTTACGATGAGGCTGCAAGCTCTAAAACTTCCATTTGCTGTAGTATTGTAAGCAGCATTAATAAAAACTGGAGTAGTAATGTCTGGAGTAAGGTCATTTTCCCAACCTCCAGCATTCCAAGTAACAGTAACTCCTGTACATATAACCGTACAAGAAAAACCACAATCAACTAAAGGGATAAAAATAGATGATAAATTCCATAAGGTATTATCTGATACGGCTGCTAATATTAAAGAGGGATTAGACAATATGGAGCAATCATATTGTGCACTATTAGTTTCGCCAAGATTTACAGCATTTACACCATCAATTAATCCTGTTGGAAGGGCAGATGTGTCTTTGTCCACAGCATTAGACCAGCCAGTATTGTCAAAATTTATAGCAGATATAAAAGTTGGAGCAGACATGGAACCTTGATAAGCCAATAATTGGTCTCCACCAAAGTCTAAACGGAAATCAATATTAGTTTCTTCAGCAATTCCAGAATTTGTTATATATATGGTGCCACTACCCGAGTAAGCAATAGTTATTACTGTTCCACAGGATAGATTTGAAGTCGCAGTCCAAGTTATTATGCCCTCCCCTTTTACTCTAAAGCCTCCAGCACTAAGCCAACCTTGATCTGTAAACTGTATTTCAGTTGTATTCTCAATATCTGTTAATAAGACAAATGAAAACCCATCTGGACCACCTGTAAGAAAAGAATTAAACCCAGTAATTGCAATATCACCAGCTCTAAGGGTGGTTTGACCTTGGCTAAAGTTAAGAGCCAAAAGGAATGTTATACAAGTAATAATTTTATTCATTCACTTAGTTTATAATTCAACTTTGTTACGAAATAATCCGTACACAATAATTAAAGCAAAACGACATGAATACTATTGTTTATCCCATACAACGGATTCATAAAAAATAAAAAGCTTAAGATATTGCTATTAATCTTGAAGCCATGGGGCTAACTGATAAGTCCTTTTTAACCGTCATTACGAGAAATTTTAATTTCGAAGTAATCTGTTAATCTTTAAATTTAATAAATTGCTTCATCCCGATAATTATCGAGATATTCGCAATGACTACTTTTTAGACAGCCTCATTATTTTTTAGCATAACGTTTTAAAATGCAGACGGTTTTGTCTAAACATTCTAATGTAAGTAGGAAGAAAATCAGGAGTTTAGGGGAGCGATTGTAACATAAAAATCACAAAAAGGCGGTCTTAAATGTAAGGTAAATCAGGTAATTAGCAAAATATATTGAGAAAATTTGTTTTGCAAAGATTTCCTATAAGCCGTAAGATGGAGTAAATTTTAATAGCGTTTTATTGCTTTTTTGGTAATGGTAGAGCCATTCGCCAAGGTCACTTTTGCTATATATGGAGCTTGACTTAAGTTTGTGAGATTATAAGTTTTAGTATTTCCTGTAGCTTGTAAATTGTAGATGATTCGCCCTTGTAAATCTATAATTTGTATGGATGCCATAGCGAGATTGCCTGACAGTTTAAATTGCACATTACCATTTTGTAGTTCAATAATTGATAAGGCATTATTTTTAAGGACTTCATCACTTAGCGACAAGGCATCTTGGTTAAATACAATTTCAAAACGCTCGTTAAATTCGCCAACTTCTGAGGTGAAATTATAATCACTATCCTTTAAATCGTGTAAGGTATTTAATAAATTATCTTTTAAATAAATAGGATTCTCATTTAAAAAAGCACCTTCCAACTGCGCAATAGAGAGGGTATAAATAGTTGGGACATCAATAGTAGTTTTAAAGCCAACTTTAATTATTTCATTTTCAGTTAAACTGTTTTCAGTTTTACCTTGAATTGCGAATTTTTTGTTAGAGCCTTCTATAATGGTATATAAATTAGTAGCAGTAAGAGAGGATAAATTTCTTGGGGCATCATAAAATGTTCTATCAAGACCATTAGTCGCATTAGTAACATAACCGACAAGTATTTGCTTAAACACACCGTTATCGGAACTTAAATTCATCCATAATTTATTAGCATTACTTTTTGATTTTGGATTCGTTCTAAAAAATTGATCATTGCTTCCAGTAACACGCATGGAATTATTAAAAATAACATCGCCTGCAGCTAAAGCTTCAACAAAAAAACCTTGACAGGAAGGCACAAATTTATTCGGAGGTGTTCCTGTGTCACCTCTTGCTCCTATTCCCCCAACACCATTAATCATGGCATAATCATCAGCAGAAAAGTTGGCGCCTTGATTACCACTAGAATTACTACTTGCATCTGTCGCTTGATCCCATAAATAAATAACATCAACAAAAGTTGAATTAACTGTAAAAAAAGTATCGGTACTTATAGCACTAGGATAAGGGTTGCCAATAAAATTCCAATCATTATATACGCCTAAACTATTGTTAATAAGTGTAACTTTTATTTCACCATTATTAAAAACACCAGTATTAAAAATAAAGCTTTCAAGGCGAGGGAATCCTGGTCCAAATTCTTGAGTAGTTGTTGCATAACCTATCCCAGGAGTCATTGTTCCAGTAGCTGATTGCCAATCGAAAGGTGCTGCGTCATCGATGTCATCTGGGTTAGGGCCAAAGGCTCCAGTATTCCCAATTTCAGTTAGAAAATCAACAAAATTGGCCGCTACAAATTCGAATCGTCTATTAGCAGGAGTAAGCCCTAAAGTATTCTCTATTGTTTCCGAGGTCATTGGTGAACTC
>CAYQME010000008.1:0-60581 GCA_964418645.1 uncultured Flavobacteriaceae bacterium | reverse complement strand
AGGAAGAGGATATAGATAGAATTGTAAACTATTGCGAAAAAGACACCATTGCAGTGGCTCAAATTATCTTAAGACTACGAGGGGATACTCTTCTTCCTGATAGTGAAATAATACATTTATAAAATATAAGTTAAAAATTAAAGCATTAATAGCTTTCTAATTAAGCGCAAAAGGCTCCTTAGGAGCCTTTTAGTGTTTTGAATACTTTTAAATATTTTTTTAAATCTATAAGTAGGTTTTGGTAGATTTGGTACAACATTCATAAGTTAAATTCGTGGTAGATTTGGAAATCTATTTTAATATTTGGTTTATTTGGGGACTGCTAATATGAAACTAATTTTATATTTATCTGCTTAAAAGCTTATTTAATCGATGAAATACATAATATTTTAACATTTTGTACGATATGCGATGTTGCTAAATGCTCATTTCTGGAATAGTTCCTTCTACAATTAAATTACCTTCTGTAGCTTCCATAATCTCATCAACAGAAACTCTAGGTGCTCGCTCTAATAGTTTAAAACCATCATCGGTAACTTCCAATACTGCTAAATTTGTGACTACTTTTTTAACACAAGCAACTCCTGTTAATGGCAAAGAACATTTTTTAAGCAGTTTAGATTCTCCTCTTTTATTGGTATGCATCATGGCAACTATTATATTATCTGCACTAGCAACTAAGTCCATAGCACCTCCCATCCCTTTTACCATTTTCCCGGGAATCTTCCAATTAGCAATATCGCCATTTTCAGCAACTTCCATGGCGCCTAAAATAGTAAGATCTACATGTTGCCCTCTAATCATTGAAAAACTCATTGCTGAATCAAAAAAGCTAGCTCCTAGTAAGGTTGTAATAGTTTGCTTTCCTGCGTTTATTAAATCTGCATCTTCTTCGTCTTCAAAAGGAAATGGACCCATTCCAAGTACACCATTTTCACTTTGAAATTCTACATCAATATCTTCTCTTACAAAATTTGCTACAAGTGTTGGAATGCCAATCCCAAGATTAACATAATACCCATCTTTTACTTCTTTGGCAATTCGTTTTGCTATTCCGTTTTTGTCTAACATGTTTTTGTCATTTCTGCAAAGGCAGGAACTTTTTTAATTTAACTTTAATTCTATATGGATTCCTGCCTTCACAGGAATTACAAGCCTTTTAATTTCTTTTCCTTACCGTACGCTGCTCAATTCTTTTTTCATAGGTTTCTCCTTGAAATATCCGTTGTACAAAAATTCCTGGAATATGAATATGATTAGGGTCTAAACTTCCCACTGGAACTAACTCTTCTACCTCAGCAACTGTAATTTTTGCAGCACCACACATATTGGGGTTAAAATTTCTTGCCGTACCTTTGAATATTAAATTACCAGCTTCATCGCCTTTCCATGCTTTTACAAAAGCAAAGTCAGCTTTAAAGGCTTGTTCTAAAACGTGCATTTTACCATCAAATTCACGTACTTCCTTCCCTTCTGCAACTTCGGTTCCATATCCTGCTGGTGTATAAATTGCTGGGAATCCCGCTTGTGCTGCTCTACAACGTTCGGCTAATGTCCCTTGTGGAATTAATTCTACATCTAACTCACCACTAAGCATTTGGCGTTCAAATTCATCATTTTCTCCAACATAAGACGACACCATTTTTTTTATTTGATGATTTTGAAGCAATAAGCCTAAACCAAAATCGTCTACCCCCGCATTATTAGAAATACAGGTTATTCCTTTTACTCCAATTTGTACCAACTCTGCAATAGCATTTTCCGGAATACCGCATAAGCCAAAACCTCCTAACATGAGCGTCATATGGTCTTGTACTCCTTGTAATGCATCGGTAACATTAGCTACTTTTTTACTTATCATTTATCTTAAGTTTTACGACTGAAAATTACGAAATAAAAAAGCCATTCTAAAAAGAATGGCTTTTGTTTTTAAAAATCTATTTCAGGATCATTGTCTATCCTTTTGTTCTTTTTTTGGTCACCTTGATATATGTCACAATCAAGTTCTATGGATAAGTTTTCTGGCTTCTCGAATTCTTCCTTAGAGACATTTAGGGTTTCATCAGCATAGCAACTTTTCATATACAGAGCCCAAATTGGCAATGCCATTGAAGCTCCTTGCCCATAAGTTATGGTTTCAAAATGTGCAGCCCGATCTTCTGCACCAACCCAAACGCCCGTTACTAAATTTGGTACCATACCCATAAACCATCCGTCACTTTGATTTTGAGTAGTCCCTGTTTTACCAGCAATTGGATTAGTAAATTCGTAGGGATAACCAGTAACTATCTCTTTATATACTGGTTGGTCTTTAGCTGAAGAATGTCGTAACCTTGTCCCGGATCCACCATGAGTAACACCTTCTAGTAGATTTATTGTAACATAGGCTACTTCTTCGCTTAAAACATCCCTAGTTTTGGGTGCAAATTGATACAAAACGGTACCATTCTTGTCTTCAATTCTAGTCATTATTACTGGTTTGGTGTAAACCCCTTTATTTGCAAAAGTTGAATAGGCCGCAACCATTTCATAAACACTTAAATCTGGTGTTCCTAAAGCAATAGAAGGTACTGGTAAAATATCTTGCTCTATTCCTAAATTATGTGCCAAATCAATCACTGGTTGAGGACCAACTTCATTAATTAATCGTGCAGTAATTGTATTTACAGAGTTAGCTAGAGCATTTTTTAAAGTTCTTGTCCCTCCGTACTTATTCCCTGAATTTTTTGGAGTCCATGGTTCCGGATTGCCATACTTGTTGGCTGGAATTGTAATTTGTGTGTCTGGTAACGTATCACATGGTGATAAGTGTAATTGATCAATAGCCGTAGCATATACAAAGGGTTTGAATGTAGAACCTATTTGACGCTTCCCTTGCTTTACCATATCGTATTGAAAATGCTTGTAGTTTACACCACCAACCCAAGCCTTTACATGCCCTGTTTGTGGTTCCATTGACATCATTCCTGTACGTAAAAACGATTTGTAATAACGCATAGAATCAATAGGTTTCAGTATCGTATCGATATCTCCACTCCAAGAAAATATAGTCATTTTTATAGGCTCATAGAACGATTTTTTTATTTCTTCTTCATCCTTTTTTAAATCATACTTCATATGTCTCCACCGTTCTGATTGTTTCATAGAACGTCTCATTAAAGTGTCTATCGCTCCATAAGTAAGTTCTAAAAATGGTGTTGTTGGGTTTCGTCTTTTTGTGTTCTGATGGAAAAACTCAGCTTGCAACCTAGGCATATGTTTCTTTATAGCGTCTTCGGCATACTTTTGAATGCGCGAATCGATTGTGGTATAAATTTTTAAGCCATCTTTATAAATATTATATTTAGAACCATCAGGTTTTCTATTCGCTTCATCATTTACCCAAGCTTTCATAATGCTTTGCAAATACGCTCTAAAATAAGTAGCTGTACCATCGCGATGTGATTGTGGCGTGTAACGCAGTCCTAAATCAAGTTTTTGAAGTGAATCTTTTACGGTTTCTGTAATATAGCCATAACGTTCCATTTGGCTAAGCACTACATTTCTTCTGTTTTTTGTGCCTACTGGATTTCTATGCGCCCTTGGGTTGTATAAAGATGAATTTTTGAACATCCCAACTAACATGGCTGATTCCTTAATATCTAATCCATGTGGTTCTTTATCAAAATAGATGCTTGCAGCACTACGTATTCCATCTGCGTTATTGCCAAAATCATAAATATTAAAATACTGCGCTATAATTTCTTCTTTGGTATATTGCCGCTCTAAACGCGTGGCAATAATCCACTCTTTTGCTTTTTGAAGGATTCTTTCAATTATATTTTTAGAGCCTTCACCATGAAATAATTGTTTTGCGAGTTGTTGAGATATAGTACTAGCTCCTCCGCCTTTTCCCATTTTTATAATCGCTCTCAAAGTACCACGCCCATCAATGCCTGAATGATCTTTAAAGCGTACATCTTCAGTAGCAATTAACGCATCAACAAGATGTTGTGGTAATTCTTTATAATCAACTGGTGTTCTATTATCATTTAAATAATATTTTCCAAGGGTTTTTCCATCAGAAGAAATAATTTCACTAGCAAGATTTGTTCTTGGGTTTTCTAATTGTGTATGGTCAGGCATTTCGCCAAAAACACCCCAAGCGGCTAGTTTAAATACTAAAGCAATAGCTAAAATACCTGCAAAAAACAACATCCAAAACCAACGTATATATTTTGAAAAACTAGGTGTTTTATTTGTTTTTGTTGTTGTCGCCATATTTAATTTATACTTTGAGTTTGTTCAATTCTAAACCCAATATCTGTTATGCCTTCAAGGTTTTCAATCCCTCTAATATTCCCATTTTCACGCATAGCGTGTTGAATTTTAACTTTATATTCTCCTTTCTCCGAAAAAATCACTCCTTCTTTATACCATAACTTATTCTCTTTTACATCAGAAAATCCTGTGCCTAAAAATGCTCCATTGTGTTTCGTCATTAAATACTCTAAAGTGTCATTAACAACTTTACCATTAGGAAAATTCATTTCAACAATTAAAAACAGGTTACTGTACTTGTAATCGTTAGTGTTTCTAATATTAACAAACAAGTCATATGGTGTATTTGAATTTGGCGGTGTTATATTAAATTCTATTATAGAATCTTTTTGCCATTTATTTGGAACCTCTTTATACTCGTCGAACACACGTTTTGAATCACAAGATGTGACCCCTAATAAAAGAGAGATGAAAAACCAGCTGAATTTATTTTGCATTATTGTGTGATTTCTTTTTATTTCTGTTCCTTTTTCTATTATTTCTACGTTTTTTTTTGCGTTTTGGACTATCAAATCGTGTTAAACTATCTTGACCAACAACGTTTTCAAAATCAGTTTTAGTGTCTTCAAAAAGATCTTCAGCATAATCTTCAAGGCTTATGGCTTTTTTCTTTTTAGTATTTAAAGCAATTATTTCGTTTGCCTGAGCTGTGGTTAGTTTATGCCAATTCATCCATTCGCCTTCATAAGCATACCACATATGGCCTTTAAAAATATCTGTTTTTTGACATACTGCAGCACCTTTTTCTGTTTGAAGCTTAATATCTGTTTTAGGAAATTCTTTTAATGCATCCAGATACGTATCTAGCTCATAATTTAAGCAGCATTTAAGTTTCCCACACTGTCCTGCTAACTTTTGTGGGTTTAATGATAATTGCTGGTATCGTGCTGCTGATGTACTTACTGAACGAAAATCGGTAAGCCATGTAGAACAACACAATTCTCTACCACAAGATCCAATGCCTCCAAGTCTAGCTGCTTCCTGACGAAAACCTACTTGCTTCATCTCAATTCTTGTGCGAAACTCTTTTGCAAATACTTTAATAAGTTCTCTAAAATCAACCCGTTCTTCGGCTGTGTAATAAAATGTTGCTTTGCTGGCATCACCTTGATATTCGATATCTGAAATTTTCATTTGCAATTTAAGATCTATTGCAAATTGGCGTGCCTTTACTTTCATTGTTTCTTCTTTATCACGAGCAGAAGACCAAATATCAATATCTTTTTGAGATGCTTTTCTATATATTTTAAGAATCTCTTCGGCATTTTCGTCTACCTTTTTTCTTTTCATTTGCACTCTTACAAGTTCTCCTGTAAGCGTAACCATTCCAACATCATGACCCGCTTGTGCTTGTGTAGTAACAATATCGCCAATACTAAGTGAAAGATTTTCGATGTTTTTATAGTAATTTTTTCTTCCGTTCTTAAAACGAACTTCAACCCAATTAAAGGGTTGTTCTCCGTTGGGGAGTGACATATTAGAAAGCCAATCAAAAACAGTGAGCTTGTTACAGCTATCTGTTCCGCAAGTGCCATTATTTTTGCACCCTTTTGGTTGACCGTCTTTACCAGTTGAACAACTGTTACAAGCCATCTTGTAGATATATATAGATTCTAAAGTTGCTAGCTTTAGAAGACGATTAATAAATAGTTAATACTTAAACATTCCCTCTTCAATGGGAATTATAATTATTAAAAGCAAAGTGAATTGCTTTAGATTGTAAAGATAAGATTATTATACTGACTTTAAAAATGAAGAAATTATTTAAACTATCTTAACGTCTATTATCTTTACTGGGCAGGATTTTGATGCTTTTTCACAGTTTTCAAAAATTAATTCATCTTTAGATTTAATGGTAAAAAACCCTTTCTTTTCATTTGCATGAAGGAGCACTGCTTTCCCATCTTTTTTAGACATTTGAAAATGCTTAGGAGCTAACTCTACACAATAATTACAGCCTATACACTTTTTGCGTTGTAAGGTAATTATTACCATTAGGCTTCTACTTTGTTCTCAATAATTTTATATAATTTATCAGAAGGTCTAATTCTGAAATCTAAAGGAATAGTTATTGAGTCTCCTTTTGTTCCTGTATTTTTTTGCTCATCATTAACTAACATTTCTTTAATTTCAAATTCTTGAGCACCTGTAGTTGGTCCAGTAATTAAAACGGCGTCTCCAATCGAAATATCGTAAGCTTCTATTTTAAATTCACCAATTTTTGCTTTTGGGAAAAAGTGCATGCCTTTACCAAGATATACTTTCTTTTGTGTCGCATGAGACCCTGACCCTTTACTCCATTCTCCTAGTTTCTGCCCTAAATAATAGCCATTCCAAAATCCACGATTATATACTTTTTCTAGTTCTAGCATCCAAGACACCGCCTCATCCTTATTATAAGTGCCATTAGCAACGCTATCAATGGCTTCTCGATAACATTTTATCACCTTTGCCACATATTCTGGTGCTCTTCCACGTCCTTCAATCTTTAAGACCTTTATCCCAGCATCTGCTACTTGATCTAAAAAATCAATAGTACACAAATCCTTTGGAGACATAATGTATTCATTATCTAACTCCATTTCAAAACCAGTTTCTTGGTCTATAACGGTATATTTTTTTCTGCAATTTTGCTTGCAAGCACCTCTGTTCGCTGATGAGTTGTACGAATGTAAGCTCATATAACATTTCCCAGAAACTGCCATACATAAGGCGCCATGTCCAAAAATTTCAATTTCTACAAGATTTCCTAACGGTCCTTTTATTTGCTCTTTTTCAATATACTCTGTTATTTTTTTTACCTGCCGTAAACTCAATTCCCTGCTTAATACCATTGTATCAGCAAACATCGCGTAAAACTTAACGGTTTCAATATTTGTAATATTAATCTGAGTTGAAATATGAATTTCAATCCCTATTTCTTTAGCAGATGCAATAACAGCCTGATCCATTGCAATAACAGCTGTAATATTTGCCTCTTTGGCTTTCTTAAGTAATGTTTTTACTATAGACAAATCGTGATCGTAGATAATTGTATTAAGAGTAAGATATGTGCGAACGTTTTTAGCTTCGCATCGTTTTGATATTTCGCCTAAATCATCTAAAGTAAAATTAATAGAGGCTCTTGCTCGCATATTCAATTGCTCTACGCCAAAATAGACTGAGTCTGCGCCATTATCTAAAGCAGCTTGAAGCGATTCGAAATTTCCAGCGGGTGCCATTAATTCTATATGTTGCATATCTAACTAATTAAATTTTTGCAAAGGTAACGCTTTTCAACTATTCTTATCTTTTTGTTTTCCAACAAAAAAACGCTTTGACAAAATCAAAGCGTTTTATGAGTGTTGTTAAAGTTTCTAAATATTATTTCATAGCAAAACTTCCCCAATTATATAATGTAGATGCAAAAAGTATAAAAAGGTTGCGTCATTAAATTGTATTGTCTAAAAGATGTATTATTTTAGCATCTATAGAATCAAAAAATATAGAAATGAGTAACGAAAAAGAAGCAAAATTAAAAGCATTAAAACTTACATTAGATAAACTAGATAAAGCATACGGCAAAGGGACCGTTATGAAAATGAGCGATGCCGCTATAGAAAATATAGAATCTATTTCTTCAGGATCTCTTGGTTTAGATTTAGCATTAGGTGTAGGGGGCTATCCAAGAGGACGTGTGATAGAAATCTATGGTCCAGAATCTTCAGGGAAGACAACATTAACATTACATGCCATTGCTGAAGCTCAAAAAGCTGGCGGTATTGCTGCATTTATAGATGCAGAACATGCATTTGATCGTTTTTATGGAGAAAAGTTAGGTATTGATATCGATAATTTAATTATTTCTCAACCGGATTATGGTGAACAAGCATTAGAAATAGCTGAAAATTTAGTGCGTTCCGGCGCAATAGATATTATTGTAATCGATTCGGTTGCTGCATTAACGCCTAAAAGTGAAATTGAAGGTGAAATGGGGGATTCTAAAATGGGATTGCATGCGAGATTAATGTCACAAGCCTTACGAAAACTTACTGCTGCCATTAGCAAAACGAATTGTACTATGATTTTTATAAACCAGTTACGTGAAAAAATCGGTGTGATGTTTGGCAATCCAGAGACAACTACCGGTGGTAATGCACTTAAATTTTATGCTTCAGTACGTTTAGATATTCGTCGTTCTACACAAATTAAAGATAGTAACGGTGCCGTTTTAGGAAATAAAACACGTGTTAAGGTAGTGAAGAATAAGGTTGCGCCCCCTTTTAGAATGGCAGAGTTTGACATTATGTATGGCGAAGGCATCTCTAAAGTTGGTGAAATTTTAGACATTGCTGTTGAAAATGAAATCATAAAGAAAAGTGGCTCTTGGTTTAGCTACCAAGATACTAAGTTAGGGCAGGGAAGAGATGCTGTTAAAACCATGATAAAAGATAATCCAGAATTAATGGATGAACTTGAAGAAAAAATCATGTCTATCATTAACGATAAAAAATAATCATTCAAAGCTCCCAAAAACAGGTTTTTATATTCTTTACGCAACCTTTTTGTACTTTTCGTATCTATTAAGTAACATTGTTTATATCTAAACTATTAATTAAAATGAAAAAAGTATTGCTTTTAGGTATTATAATCACTTCTGTTTTATCTTGTAGTCTTGATAATTCAACAGAGGAAGAATTCTTTTTTGAAATTCTGCCTATAGAAAGTGTAACCTTACCAAGTGAAATGCGTTACCAAGAGTCATATACTATCAATTATACCTATTTTAAACCTTCAACATGCCATATATTTAATGATTTATATTATTTATCTGAAGGAAATTTTCGCACTATAGCTGTTATAAATACCGTCTTAAATGAAGTTAATAATGTGGTTTGTCAACCTTTAACTGATGAATTAGAAGAGCGCTCCTTTACATTCTTTTGTTCTAATAATTCAGGCAGCTATGTGTTTAAATTCTGGAAAGGAAAGGATGAAATTGGGGAGGACGTCTATACGTTTGTTGAAGTCCCTATTGTGAATTAAATTTTAATTAACACTTTGGATAATTGAGTTTAGATCAACTCATACAAAAATGTAAAAAAAATGATACTAAAGCACAGAGTGACCTATATAAGCTCTTTTCGAGCAAATTATTTGCCCTCTGCTTAAAGTATTCAAGAAATTATGCAGAAGCTGAAGACAATCTGCACGATGCTTTTGTGACTATTTTTAAAAAAATATCGCAATATGAAAGTAAAGGGTCATTTGAAGGCTGGTTAAAACGGATTGTTGTTAATACAGCTTTACAACGCTATAGAAGCAAAGGCGTTTTTGACATAGTGAATGAAGAGTATATTGAAGATATATCGATAGAAGTGGAAAATGATACTATTGATATTGATTTTTTGCTTAATTCAATACAAGAATTACCCGATAGATATAGGTTGGTTTTTAACCTTTATGTATTAGATGGTTATTCGCATAAAGAAATAGGGGAAATGCTTGGCATTGCTACAGGAACAACAAAATCAAATCTTGCAAGAGCAAGAATGATTTTAAAAAATAAAGTTGAAAATTATAAAGCGAACTTAAATTCGCAAACACTATAATGAGTGATAAAAAAAATATAGATAGACTATTTCAGGAGAAACTTAAAAATTTTGAGGTAACTCCTAAAGCTTCTGTTTGGGAAAATATTAGTTCAGAGTTACATTCTAGTCAAAAACAAAGGAAAGGTATTCCCCTTTGGCAGAAAATTATTGGCGTTGCAGCAAGTATAATGCTTTTGATTGCCATTGGGAACTTTTTTTTAAACACCAATAGTGATAGTGACATTCCTGAAAACAATGTTATTAATACCGATTCTAATACAACCATTCAAAACAATTCAAACCCAGACAAAACAAAAGTCATTGAAGACACATCTAACCCTATAAATGTTGTTGATACTGATTCTAAAGAAAAAAGTGTCTCAGATTCTGATATCAATTTAAATTCAAACACTAATAATTCAAATACAACTCTTAACAAATATCAGAACCCTACTTCAAATGTAGTTTCAAATAACAAGTCCAATCCTATAAAAAAAGATGTGGGTTCTAAAGATTTAAATGATTTAATAAAGGATAATAAAGTTAGTGATGTGGCAGAGAATTCAACTAAATCTAATAGTTTTCAAAACAAAATGGAATCTAAAGAAAACCCTAAAAACACTATAGGTAAAAAACATATTAATTCTACTATAAATGAGTTAGATAAATCTGTTGAGAGCACTGACTTTGCTAATTCTAATAAAGAAGCAACCGAAGAGGTGGTAAGCTCAAAAATAAAAGAGGAGGAAAAACTACTATCCTTAACAGAAGAAGTCGCTGCTAATGTAGAGGATGAAGAAGATGAAAAGGATAAAGAAAAAATGGACAGATGGAGTGTTTCCTCTTCTATTGCTCCTGTTTATTTTAACACCTTAGGTGCTGGATCCTCTATTCATAGCCAATTTAATAACAACTCAAAAACTGGAGATGTGAATGTAAGTTATGGCGTCTCTACAAGTTATGCTATTAATAACAGGTTAAGTGTACGTGCTGGAATTAACAAAGTTACCTTAGGCTATAGTACAAATGACATTGTAGTTTATAACAATATACAAACAGTCCCTGATAACCCTTTACTAAGAAATATAGCGTTTAACGAACAGTCACAAGATGTCTCTTTTATTAGTGTAAGTGAATTCAATTTTGCTCAGGTTCCTGGTGTTATATCAGATAGAATTGATGCATCTATTGATCAAAAATTAGGCTTTTTAGAAATCCCTTTAGAATTACAGTATAACATTTCCAATAAAAAACTTGGCATTAATGTAATTGGTGGTGTTAGTGCATTATTTTTAAGCGATAACAAAATTTATTCTGTACAAGATGGGAAAAGTATTTTATTAGGAAAAGCAACAAATGTTAATGGTACTAGTTATAGTGCTAACTTTGGCTTAGGTTTGGACTATAAAGTATCGCAAAAGATTAATTTAAATCTTGAACCTGTGTTTAAGTATCAAATAAATACATTCAATAACACTTCAGGTAATTTTAAACCGTTTTTTATTGGTGTTTATACAGGACTTAAGTTTAAATTTTAGATTTTTTAGTTGGTTAGATTGGTTATTGTGCTTCTGCTTAGAAGATACAATAATAACAAAAAAGCTGTTCTGTGCCTAGAACGGCTTTTTTACTTTTTAAGAATGCTTCTTTAAAGTTTTCAAAATAATTTCTCGGGCTTGGTTATTTAAGCTTTTTGTAGCCTCAATGGTTAACCTTTTAGTTTCAATAAACCGATGCTGTATCACACGCATAACACCTGGTCCACCACTAAACAAAATATAAGAAAAGCGCTTTTTATTATCTAAAAATGTGAATGGAACAATAGG
This sequence comes from uncultured Flavobacteriaceae bacterium, assembly GCA_964418645.1. Classification (GTDB taxonomy): domain Bacteria; phylum Bacteroidota; class Bacteroidia; order Flavobacteriales; family Flavobacteriaceae; genus JAADHG01. The sequence continues at coordinate 48,862 of CAYQME010000008.1, read as the reverse complement.
CGTTTTATGATTAATAGCTAATCTAAATGCACCATCTTTAAACTTATCTAAAACTACAGAATTCTCGGGAACACCTCCTTCAGGAAAAATACAAATGCTTAATCCGGATTTCAACCTTTTTTGTGCTCTCAAAAATACTGCTTGTCTGCTCTTAGCGCTACTTCTATCGACTAAAATGCATGTTCTTTTATAAAAGAAACCAAACAAAGGGAATTTTGCCAGCTCTTTTTTACCGACAAATACAAAAGGTTTTTTTACAGCTACTAACATTAACATGATATCTGCCATAGAGGTATGGTTAGCTATAAACATATAGCTCTTATCCTTTTCTAGGTCTTGCTCTTTAGTAATTTTCCACTTAAAGCCCATCCCTACTAAAATAAATTTTGACCAAATACGTGCTATCCTAAAAAAGAAAGGATACCATTCCTCTTTTAAGATGGAAATTATTAAAATGGGGAATAGAATAATAATTGGTAATGCAACTAGTACATAAAACCAAATACGGTATAAAATCCAGAATGTATATTTTAAAAACTTCATTGTTGTCAAAACTAAATAAATAAATTGAGCTATTCTACCAAAAAAATTACCTTTGTGTTCAACAAAAGACTAATTGAATATTTATTAAAAAGATTCCTGGCTTCGCAGGAAATATTATGGCAAGAATACTAACTGGAGTGCAAAGTACAGGAACACCACATTTGGGGAATCTTTTGGGAGCAATTATTCCCGCAATTCAAATGAGTAGCAATCCTAATAATGAATCGTTTTTGTTTATCGCAGATATGCACTCCCTCACCCAAATTAAAGACGCTGAATTATTAAAACAGAACACCTATTCTACAGCAGCCGCTTGGTTGGCTTTTGGATTAAATATTAATGACACTGTATTTTACCGACAAAGCGATGTGCCACAAGTCACAGAATTATCTTGGTATTTAAGTTGTTTTTTTCCATATCAACGTTTAACGCTCGCCCATAGCTTTAAGGACAAAGCCGATAGGCTTGAAGATGTAAATGCAGGTTTATTTACCTATCCCATGCTAATGTCTGCCGATATTTTATTGTATGATGCTGATATTATTCCAGTTGGCAAAGACCAATTACAGCATATTGAAATGACTCGAAATGCTGCAACACGTTTTCATGCACAAATGGGAGAAGTTTTTGTAATCCCTGAAGCCGACGTACAAAAAGATACCATGTATGTTCCTGGGACCGATGGCGATAAAATGAGTAAGAGTAAAAATAATATCATTAATTTATTTTTACCCGATAAAAAATTACGCAAACAAATTATGAGTATTCAAACCGATAGCACACCTCTTGAAGCACCCAAAGATTGGAGTACTTGTAATTGTTTTGCACTATACCAATTGGTAGCCAATGATTCTCAAATAGCCGAAATGAAAGACAATTATGAAAATGGTGGTTATGGTTATGGACATGCTAAACAAGCCTTATATGAGCTTTTAATTGATAAATTTTCTACTGAAAGAGAACGTTACAACTACTACATGAACAACCTTAACGAGATTGATAAAGTCTTAGCTGTTGGTGCTGATAAAGCAAAATTTGTTGCAGATGATGTGCTGGCAAGAGTGAGAACCAAGATTGGGTATTAATGAAAATACCACCTATAAATAAAGGGTTTTTACTTATTGGGGTAACTGTGATTTTTGTTTTCCTTCTAGTCACATTTTTACCATACGAAGTAGCGAATTATGATTCACAACCTAGCTCTAGTTTCGAAACAGTTCTAATTAAAATTTTTAAATTTATTAGTTTTCCAACAATTTATACTTTGAACAATTGGAGTTTTGCGAGTATGAATGGAATAGTATCTCTAGTAATACTTTTAATAAATATTTTTATCTATGGGTTATTAATTGAAAGAATGCTTTCCTTTTTTGTTCACAGAGCCAAATCTAAATAACCTCAAACTGCTTTCCGGGAAGTGGTCTTACAACGCCTTTTAATTCCATGTTTAATAACAATGATGCAGCTCTAAAGGTTGGCATATCGCATTTTAAGGCAATTACATCCAACAGTTCTTTGCCTTGTTCTTTAAGAAAGTTATAAATTACTTTTTCGGCAACATCTAGTTCAACAAACAACTTTTTTTGAATAGGTTTTTTTTCGTTTTCTAGATGCCAATTTAAAATATAAGGCACATCTGCTGGATTAGACAATAAATGTGCACGTTGCACTTTAATTAAATTATTACAGCCTACACTTTGAGAGTCTGTGCTTCTTCCGGGCACTGCAAAGACCTCTCTATTATAAGAATTAGCAATATCTGCTGTTACCAAACTACCACCTTTCTCAGCCGATTCAATAACAATAGTAGCTTCACTCAATCCTGCAATAATTCGGTTTCGTTTTAAAAAGTTATTTCTATCAAACCCATCCGTAGTCCAAAAATCTGTAAAAAAGCCACCATGGCGTTCAATATCTGCCATGTACTTTTTATGAACTTTAGGATAGATCTGGTTTAATCCATGTGCCAAACAGCCTATGGTTTGTAAATTATTTTTCAAAGCAGCTTTTTGTGCTGTAATATCAGTACCATATGCAAATCCGGAAACAATAATTGGGTTGTATGGCGACAATTCTTCTACTAATTTTTCGCATTGTGCAATGCCATGCGTTGTGATTTTTCGAGTGCCAACAATGCTAATAATGTGTTGCTCTTTTAGTGTAATATTCCCTGACTGAAATAATACAATGGGGCCATCAATACAATGTTGTAATCGTTCAGGATACGAATCGTCCATAAAATAATGGCAAACGATATTATTGGCCTTTATAAAATGTAGTTCTTGTTCCGCCTCTAATAAATGATGTTTGTTAAACAAATCACTAATTACGGTACTTCCTATGCCATCAATCTTTAACAGATTATTCCTTTTTTCTTTTAAAACGGCTTCGGCTGAACCACAATGATAAATTAATTTTTTAGCAGTAATGTCTCCTATTTTAGATACATTTTGTAATGCTAAAGCAAAAAGCAAACTATTTTCTGTCATTTAGTGTGTTAATTTACAATACACAAGAAACTAAAAATTGAAGTGTTAATAACTAATTCTTTTGATTTTTTTTCTACTACTAAAAATTTTTAACTTTGTTTTTATGCAATTAGAAACATATATCAGCGATTTGTTATATAGATACGAATGTGTTGTCGTTTCAGGTTTTGGGGCATTTTTAACACAAGTAGTATCTGCAACCGTTGATGTAGATACTAATGCATTTTACCCGCCTAAAAAAGTGTTGTCTTTTAATGAACAATTAAAAGCAAATGATGGGCTTTTGGCAAATTATATTGCCGAGGTTGAAAAAATACCTTATGAAGTTGCCGTTAAAAAAATCAACAAAAAGACCAACAGTTTAAAGTCTTATTTAGCGCAAGGGGAAATACTATCATTTAAAAATATTGGAGACATCTCCTTAAGTAATGAAGGAAAGCTAATTTTTGAGCCTTCATATCATTTAAACTATTTAACCGATGCCTTTGGGTTAACACAATTTGTGTCTCCAAATATTACTCGCGAGGTTTACAAAGAAGAAGTTGAAGCTATTGAAAAAGTAATACCTCTTACCATAACGCCCGAAAAACGCAAAGCAAGACCTTATTTAAAATATGCAGCTGTTGCAGTAATTGCACTGACTTTAGGTGGTTTTATGGCGTCTAATTATTATGTAAATCAGATAGAAACCCATAACCAATTGGCGCAAGAAGAAGCGACACAGCAATTAGAAAACAAAATACAGGAAGCTACTTTTATTATTGACAACCCATTACCTACTGTAACCCTTAATGTAGCCAAACAAAGTGGCAATTATCATATTGTTGCAGGCGCTTTTAGAATTGAGGCTAACAGTACTAAAAAGCTAAAACAACTTCAAGAGATAGGCTTTAATGCACGTAAAATTGGGAAGAACAAATATGGCTTACACCAAGTGGTATACGCCAGTTATGAGACTCGAGCAGAAGCTCAACATGCCCTTTATAACATCCGCAAAACTCACAATCCTGAAGCTTGGTTATTGGCACAAAAACTTAATTAAATTTTACTTCCTTAGTCTTTAAAAGCACCTTACCTTTGCTCCATTCTTATTAAAGTGAAGTGATGAAAACAAAACATCCAAAAGATTCAAAAACTGTTATGACCGATTTGGTTTTGCCTAGCGAAACCAATCCGTTAAACAACTTATTTGGTGGCGAATTATTAGCTAGAATGGATCGTGCAGCAAGTATTGCAGCTAGACGGCACTCCCGTAGAATTGTGGTAACTGCATCCATAAATCACGTCGCTTTTAATCGTGCAGTGCCTTTAGGAAGTGTTGTTACTGTTGAGGCTAAAGTCTCTCGTTCATTTAATACCTCTATGGAAGTTTATATTGATGTCTGGATTGACGATCGAGAATCTGGAGAGAAGGCAAAAGTTAACGAAGCTATTTATACGTTTGTTGCTATGGATGAAACTGGGCGCCCTGTTAAGGTGCCTATTTTAGAACCTGAAACTAAAGAAGAACAAGAGCGTTTTGATGGTGCTTTACGCCGCAAACAACTCAGCTTGGTGCTTGCGGGTAAGCTGAAACCAAACGATGCCACTGAACTTAAAGCCTTATTTAATTCTTAATACAAAAAGGTTTTATTTTAAACCTTTACTTATTTGATTGGTCTTATAGTAAACTCCAATATTATGAGAAATTTATTTATTATTATCGGATTTATCTTTGCAATGTCTTTTACATCCTGCGCAAGTAGAGTTGTTGTTACAGCACCAAGAACTAAAGTTATAAAGGTTGCTCCTAAGCACCATAAAGTTGTAATTGTAAAAGGGAAACGTTACTATTATTGGAACGGACGCCACTATAAAAAACCCAATAAAGGTTATGTAATTGTAAAAATTTAAAATTGTTAATGGCATTACAAATGTCCCAAGCCCGATTAAGACTTTTTGTAATGGCGTTACATTTTATCAATCCAATAGGCAGGGTTTTGAGTTTTACCATCTTTATATATTCCAAATTGCAAAATCGCTTCTCCAAAAGTGCGATTGGTTAATACTTCGCCTATATCTTGCTTTGATTTCACTATATCGCCTTGTTTGACATATATTTTTGATAAATTTTTATACACAGTAATGTAGTTCCCGTGTTTAATCAATACAAAATTATTGCCGTTTTTTGGAGTGCCAATTCGAATAACTGTTCCTTCAAAAACAGCTCTTACGTTTTCACCTTTGTTCGTCTTAATACGTACCCCATTACTTTTAATAGGGATATTTTTATCAATTGGCGAACGTTGTGTGCCATAACCCACCTTCACTCTTCCTCTTTTTACTGGCCAAGGTAGTCTCCCTTTGTTTGACTCAAAATTGGCTGCTAAAGCTCTCCCTTCTGATGTTAAAGCAAAAGTTCCAGATAAAGTTGATTTTCCAGCTTTTTTATTGGATCTTGCTATGGCATCTCTAATAATTTTTTCAATTTGTTTATCAATTTTTTCTGCTTCTCTTTGCCTTGTTTTTATTAATGAAGTATATTTATTTAAATTTTTGTTTACGGAGGCCATTAAGGACTTGTGCTGTTTTAACTCATTATCAAGTGCTTTCTTAGCAATCCTATTGTTTTTAATAAGTTTTTGTTTGTCTTTTTTTTGCTGTAGTAAATCTGTATTTAATTCCTGTAATCTTACCGTTTGCAATTTAATCTCTTCACCTTGTTTTTTTTGATAATTAGCGTATTGTTTAATGTATTGTAAACGTTTGTAAACTTGTTGAAAATTACTTGATGACAATAAGAACATTACCTTGCTTTCTTCAGACTTACTCTTATACGATTTTACAACCATAGCCGCATATTCATCCCTTAATAGCTTTAATTTATTTCTAAGGTTTGTTATCTTTTTTTGATTGTTATTTATTTCTCGAGTTAATAAATTGGTTTGTTGGTTTGTAATCCGAATTAAATTTTGTCTTACAGATATTTTATAATTTAAATCTTCAACTGTAGATACTATTGATTTTTGCTCTTTTTCTCCTTGAGATAATAATATATTAAGCTGCCGTATCTCTCGAAGTATTTCTTGACGCCGCTCTTCTAACTGTTGTTGTTTTTTACTTTGGGCTTGCACAAGTGAGCTACAAAACAATACAACTACTAGTAACCAGATTTTATATATGGATTGGTTAAATGGCATCATCTAATAACAATTTCATCAAAACCAGATGGAATACGAAACGGAAATCTTAAATCAACATCTAAAGCAATGGATTTAAAGTCTATATTAATAATGGTTTCATAGTCATCTTCTAATGCTAAAATACTAACCCTTTTTGGCAAAACCTGTTTACCCTCTTCCTGATATTGTTTATAATCAATTTGTAAGAGTCGTCTTTTAGAAATTTGCGAAAGTTGCTGAGAATCCATTTTAAAATGCAAGGGATTTATTAATAAGAAAATTTCTAGTAAATCATTTTGCATTTTTGGATGCAAAACATATGATTTTTCATCAATGTCTGCGATATAATCGCCCTCCTCTAAATTAAAAAGAGCTTCTCCTAAAAGTAATCTTTGCAAGTTGTCGAAATTTATTTCTGTGCCTAACAAATCACTTATCAAGGAAAAATCCCCATCAAAATAGGTGTTATCTAACTTGTTATAAAAACTCATTTTAGTTGGTGTTATCTTTGCTCTAACAATCCCTAAAGTAGCACTCATCCAAATGGTTTTATCTTTCTCAATTCTAAGATTAACGGTGTGTGTTTGAGACTTATCTCCTTGTGCGTACTCTATTTTTATTCTAGCCTGAAGTGTTTTAAACTTCACTTCGTTCTTAGTGTATGACTTAATAATTTGTTTAGAAGACAGCTTTTTATTCAGCTCTCCAAAAGATGAAATATTTTTGGTAGACCTGCACCCTACACATAGTAAAATTATTGTTAAAGATGCTGTTTTTAATGTATTCATCATTGTTTGTTCAATACTTGTTCTGCCTTTTTAGCAAACGTTTTAGATTTGGCAATATTATTAGTCATTTTATAAGCTGTACTTAATTGTTTATAAAAATCGGCTGCCATCTGTTTATTGTCTATTACATAATCTATCCCCATTTCTAAAGTGTCTATCGCATCTTTAGGACGATTTAAATGGTTAAATGCTACACCATTTGCCAAATATATAATAGGCTGTGAAGGGTAGGTCTCTAAAACAGTTTTAGCCAAATCAATGACTTTTTTATACTGTTTAGCATCTATTTGGAGCAATATTAGGTTCTTAATGATGTTAAAATCATTCTCTTCTTTTTCAAAAGCCAATTGATATTGCTTAAGTGCGTTTAACTTGTTTCCCTTTTGTAAATAGTATTGTCCCAATTCGGCATGAGACTTTCCATTATTCTCCCCTGAAAGCAATGTAGTTAATTCAAGAAGGTCTGCTTCATATTCTGGATTCAATTTTACAAAGACAACAAAATCGTTAAGCACTTTTGTTTTGGCATCAGGTTTAATTTTCACACTTGTAAGCACTTTTTTCATTGATGCAATAGCCTCTTGCTCTTTATCATCGTCTAAATAAAATTTATATAACGCCAAATGTACCAAATGAGAATCTGGTTTCTGTTTTAAAAGCCTTTTTGCCGTTTCGTATGCCTTATCTTTTTTGCCTTGTTCACTATACCTATAAATAAGGTTTAAATAGTTAGATTCATTATCTGGATTACTAGCAATGCGTTCTTTTAAATTTTCAATACGGTCTTTATCGTCTCCGGTAGCATTATAAATCTGATTTCGCATTGCGTCTCGTGATTTCGAATTCCCCATTTGGCTGTCTAACTCATCCAATACTCTAAGTGCAGCTTTATATTTCTTGTTCCTTATATATAAAGACACCAAGTCTTCCTTGTAGCCTGGATGAAACTTAACCAGTTGCTTAACGGTCTTTAAAGCCTTATCGTAATCGTTTATTTGGTAATACACTCCGTACAATTCATCAAGAAACCATTCATTATCTGGTTGTTTGGATATTGCTTTTTTTAGCACTTCTTCGGCAGCACCAAAATTTTTGAGCTTTACGTAATTTTTTCCTAGTTCAAAATATACGACAGCTTTTGTGTTGTCTAATTCTACACACTTTAAAAGTGCTTTAATAGCTCGGTCGTAATTTTCAATCCCTTTTTGTTTCAATGCTTCAAAAAAATATTCTTGAAACATGTCTTCAACATTGCCTAAATCGTCATCTGGTGTTTTATTGAAATCGACTTGGGCAACAAGAAGTTGCGGAACGAAACAAATTCCGAGAATAAAAAGCAATATTTTGGTTTTCATTTTCATATTACTAGCTCCTAAAAATAAGGCTTTTATATAGGTTTGGATGTTAATTAAAATAATTTTAACTCCCCTTTTTCTTTCAACTCGTTATAAATAAACAATATGTGTTTCTGAGCATCAATATTATATGGGGAATTCATTTTAACATATAACAAATAAGCTTGAATCATATTCTCCAATTCTGGTTTATAATCTTTTTCTAAATAATAAATTCGTCCTAACCCATAAAATCCTTCCGGGTCATTCCTATACAATTCCTCATATTTTTCATATGCTTTAATTGTATTTTTATTATCCCCATCTAACTGGTATGCAACTGCAATATTCATTAGAGGCATTTTCCCTTTTGGGTCTAATTCAAGCGATTTTTTATAATTTTCAATCGCTTCTTTATATTTCCCTGTTTTTCTATAGCTATATCCTAAATTATCACATGAAAAAGCAAACTTTTTGTCTTTTTTTACAGCTTTTTTAAACATCCCAATTGCAATTTCGTATTTTTCTTTTTGAAATATCTTCAAGCTTGTTGAGTATGTCTACAGCCTTACTTGCCTCTCCTATTAAGCTCTGTTTCATTTGATATAACATATTTGCAGTTGTAATACAAGATTTGATTTCTTCGCTCTTTTCTCCTTTTTTTGAGTTAATATCAATCTTTGCAATACAATCACAGGCTTCACCAGAGAATGTCTTTATGCTTTCTTCTTTTTCTTGTGCAAGTGTTACAGTACTTAGTAAAATTGAAATAACTAAGACATGGTTTTTATATTCATAATTATAATTTATAATCTTCTTGACTTTGCTTTAATAGCTTTTGACACTTTTAAAAAAGCAAGTTATTTTGTGCCAGTACTTCCAAATCCTCCTGCTCCTCTTGATGTTTCAGATAGTCCTTCAACGGCAACCCATTCAGCACGTTCATGTTTTGCAATGACCAATTGTGCAATCCGTTCGCCATTTTCAATAATAAAATCCTCGTTGGATAAGTTTACAAGAATTACGCCAATCTCTCCTCTATAATCAGCATCAATGGTTCCTGGCGTATTTAAAACAGTTACTCCTTTCTTAGCTGCCAACCCACTTCGTGGTCTTACTTGCGCTTCATAACCTATTGGTAATTCGACAAACAACCCTGTCTTTACTATAGTTCTTTCTAATGGTCTTAAAGTGATTGATTCTGTAATATTAGCACGTAAATCCATTCCTGCTGAAGTTATGGTTTCATAATGTGGAAGATTGTGCGTTGATTTATTAATGATTTTTATTTTCATATTCATTTTCCACGAAAGTGGTAATCTTTTTTAATTTATACTTTTTATAAGCTGTTTAATTATTTGTTTTTCTAATATCCAGATCATTCCCAAAAAGGCGATTAGCATTAAAATCCCAACATAATAATTTTCTCTAAATTGATAAAATGAGACTAGCGAAAATCCAATAGATATTATGAGATACAACCCTATTTTTTTAAGATTATATGGAATTGGATAATATTTTCTTCCAAAATAATAAGATAGCAATACCATACTCGCATAGGCTGCTAAAGTTGCGATTGCCGATCCTTTATAACTCATAATAGGAATTAACACAAAATTTAACCCTAGCGTTACTACGGCGCCAAATACCGATATATAGGCGCCAAACTTTGTTCTGTCGGTAATTTTGTACCACACTGAAAGGTTATGATAAATTCCTAGGCAAAAGTTGGCTATTAGAATAATTGGAACAATCCACATGGCTTCCCAATAGGCTTCACTTCTTACAATTATTGGTTTTAAAACATCTGCAAAAATAACAACTGATAACAAAATTAGAGATCCAAAAGCCACAAAAAACTCTAGTATTTTGGCGTAATTTTTCTGAGGGTTTTCACTTTTTGAATGACTGAAAAAATAGGGTTCTATACCAAGCCTATATGCTGTCGCAAATAAGGTCATAAACAACGCAATCTTGTAGCATGCGGAATACATGCCTATATCCGTTTCAGCAATATCTGAAGGGAGTAATTCCTTTAATAAAATTCTATCAAACGCTTCGTTAATTGAAAAAGCAATCCCCGCAATTAATACAGGAAACGCATAGCGCATCATCGTTTTCCATAATGCAGAATTAAACTTATACTTAATTTTAATATAAAACGAAAACATTAGAAATAACGTAACCCCACTAGCAATGAGGTTTGCTATAAATATGTAGTTAATTTCATAATTGGGTTGATATATGCTTTCTAATACCTTATTATTGTCCGATAAATTCTTTAAGAATAATAAGAAAAATATATTTAAACCTAAATTAATAGCGACATTCAGAATTTTAATAAGGGCATAACGCATTGGTCTCTGTGTTGCCCGTAACCAAGCAAATGGAATGATAACCAAAGCATCTAATAACAAAATCCAGATGACTAAATTTATATAATTTACATCAATATCTATAAAATGTGCTATTTGATTTTGATATAAAAGCGCTAAAGCAAAAAAGCCTAAAGAGGTAACGATTAATGATATTGCCGAAGTTCCAACAACCTTGTCTTTGTCTTCTTCTTTGTTAAAGAAACGAAAAAATGCCGTTTCCATACCATAGGCTAAAATCACATTGAATAATACGAAATATGAAAAAATAACTGACACTTTTCCATATTCAGCTGGAGATGAAAGTACTTTTGGAGACGTATACAAAGGCACTAACAAAAAACTCAACATACGTGGCAACACTGTTGCTAATCCGTAAATAAATGTTTGCTTAAAAAGTGTTTTGAGTGCGCTCAATTAGTGGTTGTTTATAAGTCTAAAAATACAGTATTAGTTACTGTTTTGCAACCTTGCATATTTTAATTGTGAGGTGCACTTGGATATGGAATCAATTGTTTTTCTACAATGTTACCAACTTTAAAATATTTGGTCTTCTTTTCGTCAATATAGCTTATAACACACTCATCATTCTTAAGTTCAAACGGAATAGGTTTTTGCTCTTTACTTCTAGGAGGTAATTTATTTCCATATTCTGCTTTAGAATCACCACTCATAATAATATCATGTGTTTGCTTGCTAGGATTAATGAAATTTCCAACATACATATTTTTATCTTGATATTTAACTGATAATTTTGTGGCTTTCCCTCTAAAATAAACACTATCTAATGTTATAGAAGTATCACTAATAGGAATGAAAATATACAATCCAGATCCACCGCCTTCAACCCCTGCAACCCATTTTTGAACATACACTTTACCAATTGACATTGGAGATTTTTCTTGTAATTTCTTTGTGGTAGAACATTGCGAAAAACTCATCATAAACACCAACATTATTAATACTCTTAAAATTTGTTTAACCGTTTTCATAATCTCGCTATTTAAGGTTTTACAAAGATACTAAATCAATAGCTATGCCATAAAAAAACCTCACTAATTAAGTGGGGTTTAAATTATCATGGATTCCGTATCAAGTGCGGAAAGACAAGTGTTCTATCGAAACTAATTATTAAGTGCCTCAGCACTTTTGAAAATTTGAAAAATTCTTTGAATTTTCCTAATTATTCAAAGCTTCGGCTCCTCCAACAATTTCAAGAATTTCATTGGTAATTGCTGCTTGTCGTGCTTTGTTGTATGTTAATAACAATTGGTCTCTCAATTCTGTAGCATTATCTGTGGCTTTATGCATTGCTGTCATGCGTGCTCCATGCTCACTTGCGAAAGAATCTCTCACGGCTTTAAATAATTGTGTTTTTAAAGCCTTTGGAATTAATGTTTCAACTATTTCAACTTTAGACGGCTCGAAAATGTAATCTAAATTCGTATTTACATCATCTTCTCCTGGAACAATAGGTAAGAATTGTTCTGTCATCACAATTTGGGTAGCAGCATTTTTAAATTTGTTATAAACCAATTCAATTTTATCAAATTCTCCATCAACAAATTTCTGCATTAATTCTTCAGCTACTTCAGCTACGTTCCCAAAAGTTAATTCGTCAAATACATCGCTATGATTAGAAATGACAGCTCCCTTTTTAGATAAGGCGTCATTTACTTTTTTCCCAACAGCAATATAAGACACTTCTTTATTAGCATACACCTCATCCATTAACCTTATACACTCTTTAATAATATTTGAGTTGAATGCCCCACATAACCCTCTATTAGAAGCAATACCAACTACAAGCACTTTCTTAATCTCTGGTTGATTGGCAAATTTACTTCCTGAACTTGCTTCTAATGTTGCACTTAAACTTTGTAAAAGTTCAGTCAACTTATTTGCATAAGGACGCATTGCTGTAATAGCATCTTGTGCCTTCTTTAACTTTGCAGCCGACACCATCTTCATGGCACTGGTAATCTGCATCGTTGAAGATACCGATGATATTCTGTTTCTTATTTCTTTTAAGTTTGCCATTCTTGTTTAGAATTACCCTTTATACTTTGCTGATAAATCTTTACAAACAGCCGTTAATGTATCTGTTACTTCATCTGTTAGTTTTCCAGCTTTCAAAGTTGATAATATATCAGAATGTTTTGCTTTTAAGAATTCAATATAATCACGCTCAAATTCTTTAATTTTTTCTACAGGAACGTCTCTTAATAAGTTTTTAGATCCTGCAAAGATAATTGCAATTTGATCTTCAACTGTAAACGGATCGTTTTGAGCTTGTTTTAAGATCTCTACATTACGTTTTCCTTTTTCAATTACATTTAATGTCGCTGCATCAAGATCTGAACCAAACTTTGCAAAGGCTTCCAATTCACGGAATTGCGCTTGGTCTAATTTTAAAGTTCCTGCAACTTTTTTCATTGACTTAATCTGTGCATTACCCCCAACACGAGATACAGAAATACCTACGTTAATTGCTGGACGAACACCAGAGTTAAATAAATCTGATTCTAAGAAAATCTGTCCATCAGTAATAGAAATTACATTTGTTGGAATATATGCTGACACGTCTCCTGCTTGTGTTTCTATAAGAGGTAAGGCTGTTAAAGAACCGCCTCCTTTTACTATTGGTTTTAAAGACTCTGGAAGATCATTCATAGTCTTTGCAATAGCATCATCGGCAATAACTTTTGCTGAACGCTCTAACAAACGTGAATGTAAATAGAATACATCTCCAGGATACGCTTCACGTCCTGGTGGGCGACGTAATAATAAAGAAATCTCTCTATATGCAACAGCTTGTTTTGATAAATCGTCAAATACAATTAAAGCAGGACGACCAGTATCTCTAAAATACTCGCCAATTGCAGCACCTGCAAAAGGTGCATATACTTGCATTGGAGCAGGATCTGATGCATTAGCAGCAACAATTACTGTATATGCTAAAGCGCCTCTATCTTCTAATGTTTTTGCAATTCCTGCAACTGTTGAAGCTTTTTGACCAATAGCCACATAGATACAAAATACAGGTTCTCCTGCATCATAAAATTCTTTTTGATTTAAGATAGTATCTATACAAACTGTTGTTTTCCCTGTTTGACGGTCGCCAATTACCAATTCACGTTGTCCACGTCCAACCGGAATCATAGCGTCAATAGATTTGATTCCTGTTTGCAAAGGTTCAGTTACTGGTTCACGAAAAATAACTCCAGGTGCTTTACGCTCTAAAGGCATTTCGTATAAATCACCTCCAATAGGACCTTTCCCATCAATTGGATTTCCTAAGGTATTTACAACACGTCCAACAATGTCTTCACCAACCTTAAGAGATGCAATACGGTTAGTACGTTTTACTGTAGCGCCTTCTTTAATTTCTTTTGAAGGTCCTAATAAAACTACACCAACATTATCTTCTTCAAGGTTTAGAACGATACCTTCTAGACCGTTTTCGAATTCTACTAATTCTCCATATTGAACATTAGATAATCCATAAACACGTACAATACCATCTCCAATAGTTAGTACTGTTCCTATTTCATCTAATGAGGCTGTTGCTTCAAATCCTGAAAGTTGTTGCTTTAAGATTGCTGATACTTCAGCTGGTTTTACTTCTGCCATCCTAATTATTTGTTTTGTCTCTTAGGTAAACTAAGAGCAAGTTTAATTTAATGTGAATTCTCTTTTTAATTTATTTAATTGGTTGGAAATACTTGCGTTATACTGCTTGTCTCCAACTCTTAAAATGAAGCCTCCTAAAATGCTTTCATCTATTATATTTTCTAATTCTACTGCTTTACTTGTTAGCTCTTTTACTTTTGACAATACTTTAGCTTCTAAATCACTTGTCATTGGAATAGCTGTAGTAACTGTAGCTACTTCTCTACCTCTTAATTCATCAAATAATTGATTGTATTTTGAAGCAACTTCGCTTAATATATTTATACGCTTATTTGTAATAAGCAAATCAATTAAACTAACTGTTAGTTTGTTAGACCCTTTAAAAACTTCTAATAACGCAGATTTTTTAGCTGTAGAACCTATGATAGGACTTTGAAGCATTTCGCTTAAGTCTTCACTTTCTGTAATGGTATTTGCCATTAGCGACATATCCTGATTTACAACTTCGGCTAAATTTTGATTATTAGCAATCTCTAAAACTGCTTTTGCATAACGTATCGCTGCTCTTGCTCCTGTCATGTTGCTTTTAGTTTAATTTTGCATCGTCTAACATAGACTCTACTAATTTTAATTGCTTGTCTTTGTTAGATAATTCGTCACGAACTACTTTCTCTGCAATATCAACAGCTAGTCCTGCTACATGGTTTTTAAGTTCGGCCATGGCTGCTTTCTTCTCACTTTCAATAGCTACTTGTGCTTGCGAAATCATTTTATTGGCTTGCGTTTGTGCTTCATCCTTAGCATCAGTTATCATCTTGCTTTTTATCTCACGTGCTTCTTTAAGCATTGTTTCACGCTCTACTCTTGCTTCTTTTAAAATACGCTCATTATCAGCATGAAGGTTTTCCATTTCAAGTTTGGCTTTTTCTGCTGATGCCAAAGCTTCTCTAATGGATTGTTCTCTATCATTAACCGTTCCAACTATAGGTTTCCATGCAAACTTTTTAAGTACGAAAAACAAAATAGCGAATGATATTAATGTCCAAAAAAACAAACCAAAATCTGGAGTAACTAAATCCATTTCTTATATAATTTTATAATCTTATTAATAAAAACTAAAAAACAGGTGCAACCAACCGTTACACCATGTTTTTTTATTTTGCAATAAGTGATACAACTACCGCAAAAAGTGCTACTGCCTCAACGAAGGCTAATAATACGATTGCAGAAGATTGTAACTTACCTTGCATTTCTGGTTGACGTGCCATGGCTTCCATAGCTGCGCCTCCAATTTTACCAATACCAATTCCGGCACCTATAGCTGCTAGACCTGCTCCAATCGCTGCGAAAGGAACATAACTTACAGTCTCTTGTAATAATGCTAAACTCATAGTTTAAATATTAAAAAATTAATTAATGTTCATGTTCTTCCATGGCACTACCTATATATAAGGCAGACAACATGGTAAATATATAGGCTTGTATAGCCACTACTAAAACTTCTATTATACTAATAAATACCGAAAAGAATATAGATCCTGGTGATACCCATACACTTTTAGCTATAAATATTAAAGAAATTAAACTCAATGCAATAATGTGTCCTGCTGTAATGTTAGCGAATAACCGAATCATTAGAGAGATTGGTTTTATAAATATTCCCATAAATTCTATTGGGGCTAAAAATATTTTCATTGGAACAGGAACTCCTGGCATCCAAAAAATATGTTTCCAATAATCTTTATTAGCTACAAGGGTTGTAATAACAAACGTGATAAGTGCTAATAGCCCAGTAAATGCAATGTTTCCACTAAGGTTAGCGCTAAACGGGAAAAATGGGATTAATCCCATAATATTATTTAACCAAATAAAGAAAAACACGGTTAATAAAAACGGTAAAAACCGTTTGTAATGTTTCTCTCCAATATTTGGTATTGCCACTTCATCTCGAATAAAAACCACTAAAGGTTCTGTGAATTTTGCAATACCCTTTGGGACACCATTTTTGTTATAGGCTCTAGCAGAAAATCCAAATATTAATATTAATAATGCCATTGAAAGAAACATAGAAAACACCAGTTTAGTAATTGAAAAATCTAACGGTTTATCTGCTTCATGGTGAACAGGTTCTTCTAGCGACATAACACCACCAACGTGAGGTGCCTCTGAAGCATAATAAATCTCTTCATGAATTTTAACGAACTTCTGTCCCTTTCTTTCAACAACAACCTTTCCAGAATCGTCATGATGGAATTCAGAAGACATAAACGTTACTAGTCCATCTTTTGTCCATAAAATTATTGGTAATGGAATTGATATGGCATGACCCTTCCAATCCATGATATGAAATTCGTGTGCATCTTTAACATGATGCATAATCATATCTGTTACATTAAACTCTTCTTCTGTTGGTTCTGATTCTTTTATTTCGGTGGCATTTCCGATAAAAGATAGTGAAAGAAAAATGCTAAGTAATAGTGTTTTAAAAGTGTTGATTTGCATCCGTTTATCCAATTAAAAATACCTTGTCTAAAATTCCGTGCAAATATACATTCATTATTTTAATTGCCAAACTAATGGAAACAATGTTTACCGTTTTTGAAGAAATTTATTTAGGCTGAAAATTTCAAAAATTAAAAACAAAAAATAAGGAATAAAAAAGTTGATTACTTCAAGTTGAGAATGTTCCGATTTTCCAAAGAATAAAGGCAATAAAAACACTATTGCTAAAATCATTTTTAAAACGGTTAATCCTAAAAATAATTGATACATTTTATCACTTCCTTGGGTTGCTTTATAGTTTAAAATTAAGAATACTCCAAAAACCAGTACCGCATTAAATATATAAATTGTAAAAATTGGGAAGTAGAGATTTCCATCGAAAAATTGGCTAATTATATAAAAGTGAACTCCAAAAAGTAGTGCTGCAAAAAGCAAAAGATTTACTGCAAAATTAATTGTCTCTTTGGTCATTGTGCTTTGTGTTTTTATTAGAAAATTTTGAAACTTGCCTGATTACGCTGTATAAAGAAATTGCGATTGCAGCAAGTGAAAGAATTATCGTAAATGCACTGTATCGATTTGGGTAGTATTCATCTATTTTCACTCCAGCAAAAACACCTAGCCCAATAGTGACTAGCATTTGAAAACCTATACCTGAAAATTGAGCAAACGTATTAAGCTGTTCTTTCGTTTTCCGTTGTTGGTCTTTGTTGTCGTTGCTCACCTTTGTTTAATTCTTTAACTGCGCCTTTCATACTACAAACAGCATTAAATGTAGCTCCAGGTTCAACAGCAAGTTTTCCTACTTGAACTTCGCCTTCAATAAATGCTGATGCTTTTAATGATAGTACTCCTGATAATTTTAACTTCCCAGAAAAACGACCTTCAAAATCGGCATTTGTCCCTTCTAAAGTCCCATTTATCATACCCGATTTACCAACTACAATTTTTCCTGGCGTTTTTAAGGTTCCTTGTATGGTGCCGTCAATTCTAAAGCCACCTTCGCTAACAATATCACCAACTATTGTTGTGCCTTGTGCTATTCTGTTTTGTTGTGTTGAGGCTTCTAGGGATTCTCTTCCTTTTTTGTTGTCTGAAAACATGATTATTTGCTATTAATTTGTGTTTCTATAGAGATTTTAAATATGCTTCTAAGTTTTTATGAATTTGTATAACTTTATAATTTTGAGACGAAATCCCAATCGGATTTCTTTTTATTTCATGTTTACTTCCTTTTAATATTTCTGTAAAACCAACTGCCGATTCTTTACTGTATAATCCATGAACCACAACAAAAATGGTGTTATTATTGTAAATATCTTTAGAAGTACTTAACTCATAGTAATTCACTTTTTTAAATCCTTCGTTTAAAGATTTAATAAATTTATCAATCTCGTCTTCTGACTCGTCTATAAATTGATAAATGGCTTTAAAATGCTTTGAGTTTGTATCATCTTCAAATTCTTTATTGGCAAGTAATGGCATTACATTTTGCATCATTTCTTCAGCTTTTTTCCCTTCTGAGCTATTTGGGTAGTTTAAAGCAATATAGTTTATAGCTTCTTTATAGCTTTCATAGCCATATATTCTCGCTTTAGAAACGGCCTTTAAAAATTCGTATTTGGGGACAATTACTTCGCCTTCAAACATGTTAATATAAGTGTCGCATTGGGATATTACATCTAAATATTCTTGATTTTCAAACTGTTTGTAAAGGCTCTCATAAATATATTCAGGACTGTTCTCATCTTCAGCTAAAACTGCGTCTGGGTTAGACAAAATTGTAGCATATCTTGAATCAGGATAATTTGCTATGATATCATTTTTTGCAATTTCAGCTTCTCCATTTAGCCCGAGTAATTCATAAATTTTATACAAATTATATTTTGAAGGCAAAATAAGTCGTTTTTCAGGGTTTTGTGTTAACAAGGCTTGTAGCTTGTCTTTTGCCAAACTGTATTCTTTAAACTTGTCTTTATAGATGAGACCCAATTGATAATATGCAAAGTTGCGATCCTTAGCTAAACTGTCAATAACTTTTTCTTCAGTAGGAATAAGTGCTATATAAAAAGTGGGGTCAAATTTTTCTTCTTCTGAGGCATTCATTACATTTTCATTTACAACAACTGCGTTAGAGGATGCACTTCCCTTATTAGACCATCTCCAATTATCTGCAAGTTGTCGTTCGCCCCAATTTACTAAAAATTCGTTTTTACCAAAGGCTACTGTTACGGGATTATAAAAATAAAATGATGCAGATGAACTTCCTGTATCTCTAGAGTTTCCGCCTATTTTATTGTTAGCTGCTAATAAGCCACTAGACTGTTGCTCCTTTTTTTCTTTTTCTTTAAGTGCTTCGGCAGCTTCCTTTAAGGCATCTGTATATTCAGTGAAATACACCAAACGCTCTTCTTCTGATAGATTTACTAAACTTAAAATACTGTCATTACGTTGCGCTACATCTTCATAATAGATAACATCATCAAGATTGTCTCTTTTTCTTTTAATTGCTCTAAAAAGTTTTGTGTTCTGCTTTAAATTAAGCATTGTGCTATCGTAATATGCTCCAGCGTCTTTGTATGCTATTTCATCAAAACTCATGTTTCCTAAAGTTTGATAATTCATAGCATTAAGATATTGGTCTTGAGATCCTGTTCTTAAAGATTTATTATAATACGCTATTGCTAAAGTATCTGAGTTGTTTTGTTTATGAAATTCTGCAATTTGATGATAGATTTTATCTAAAAATGGACGGTTCTCTCTATCTTCTTCTAGATTAGTTAAAAATTCTAAGAACTCTATTTTACTTCCTGTATTGAAATCGAAATTTTTAGCCTTTTCTATTTGGGCACTTATCATATAAATTCTAGGTGTCTTTCTGTTAAGTTCGATCACTTTATTAAAAGCGATGTTGGCACTGTCCTTCTTTCCTAAAGCATTGTACAACTGTCCTTGGATGAATCTATAGCGGCCACGTTCATCATTGCTTTTTGTAGCATTAGAAGCAATTTCTAATTGTGTAATCGCGCTATCTAACGCTTTAGTGTTAATATACGTTTGCGCTAGCATTGATGTGGCGTCAGCTAAATCTTGCCCTTTTAGCTCTTCTTGATAGAGTAAGCGTCCAAGATTGGTTTTTGCCAAGGCATCATTATCTAAACGAAGATTTGCTTTTTCTCTCCAAATACGAGCTTGATTTATTTTATCACTTGCGGGGTATTTATAAAGAATATAATTGAAGGCTTCTAATGAAGGTACAAATCGTTGGTCAAAATACCGCGTCTTCCCTAAAAGTAAATAAGCTTCATCTATTTGAGGGTTTTTTTCTTTCCCTTTAATATTCATACCATGTGTTTGTATGGCTTTGATCGCTTTTTCTTCTGCTCTTGCAAAATTGTCGTTTTTTGATTGTCCAGGCAATACAATTTCATCCATAATTTGCATACGCTCTATGGGTAAAATCTCCCAATAATTGTCTGTATACGCATTGTTTAAATCTGCCCTTCCTTGTTCTAATGCAATATAACCGTTATACAATACATTAAATTCGGTAGCTACTGCTTGAAGATTTCGACTTACAAAAGTGTCTTTTTTACGTGAGCACCCTGTTATTAAAATAACAGATACAATGAATGTAGATATGGCTTTAAAAGAGGTCTTCAACGTTGGTGTGTTTAGTAAATGAATAACTAAAAGCTTTACATAATATTATGTAAAAACGTAAAAATAATCATCTTTTTCTATTAAACTACAAAAATAGCCGACTTTTAGCCAAAAGACGCGCTAGTGAAATGCGCTTCTAATTCTTTTAAAGTAGCTTCACTTGTGGCAAGGTCTTTTACAATATCTCCTTTTTCTAAAACCACAATACGTTCACAAACTTCAGTAACATGCATTAAATCATGACTGGATACTAAAACTGTAACGCCTTGTTTTTGAGCAAGGTCTTTTAAAATTTGTTTGAGACGTATTTGAGTGGTTGGATCTAAGTTTGCAAATGGCTCATCAAGAATAATCACTTCTGGGCTTCCAATAAGTGTAGCTACAATGCCTGCTTTTTTTTGATTACCCTTGCTTAAATCTCTTAAATACTTCTTTTTACCAAGTATTTCATCATGAAAGAAGTCTTCAAACTGTGCTAGCAAATTATCAACGTCTGATTTGTTTTGCCCACGAAGTTCTCCAATAAAATAGAAATATTCTTCGGCGGTTAAATAACCTATTAAAAAACTTTCGTCTATAAACGAAGATGTAAATGGTTTCCATTCTTCGCTTTCGTTTACTAAAACATTTTTGCTTTTAATATGCCCTGTAGTGGGCTGAATTAAATCTAGCAACAAACTAAAAAATGTAGTTTTCCCCGCACCATTATTTCCAACCAAACCAAAACTTTGTCCTTTTGGAATGTCTAAGTTTTCTATTTTTAATACTTGTATACCTTTATATGATTTTGATAAATTATTAACTGTTATCATTGTTTTACTTTGGTTTTATTATCCTTATTTTTTTTCAGCAAAAGCTGCAATGGTTTTATACTTGCCTTTTTGATATATACCTTCTATCTTATTCAAGAAAAAGTTTTTAAATACAATTCCTAAAACACCGCTTGATGCCAAAACAATTAATCCTGCTTCAAAATTGAGCAACTTGTATGGAATGTAAAAAAGAAGCATTGGGAGAACTAGTTTTGGTAAGGCTATAAGCATTTGAGTTGGATTAAACCCGTTTGTATTACTAAATGCTTTTGCTTTCACGTTAAGCTCAATTGGAACTCTATTTAGTGCACCTCCGAATAAAGTGATAAACGTATTTAAGCCGATATTAAATAATGCTCCTGCGGCAATCATTCCGAAAATTTTCCATCCAAAATATAAATAAGGAGTGCTTAAAATAAATGATACAGTTACTGCTACCACCATTAAATACCATTTAGATTCTAAGTATTTTTTATATGGGATATTTTGGCTCATCAACAGTTTATAATATTGGCTATCCCAAGAGGGCACTAATTGTCCGAAACTTAGTAAGAATCCTCCAGTTACAAACATGGATGCAAATGCTAAAAACGCTGGCATTTCTTGATATATTTCTTGAGTATAAAAAATTAACCCATAAAACAAGAACAAAAAAGACATCATTAAAACTTGTTTTGGTCTAGCATTTCTAGAAATCATTTTTACATCATTCTTTATAAATGGCGCCATACTTCCAAAACGATTCATCCACGTTAAATCTGTTTCATTTATTTTTTCAGCTTTTTTGGAAACGGTATCATCTAAATAAAAACCTTTTCTTATAAAATCAAAGTTTACTTTATATAGGCCAATCATTAGTAGCAACGGAATTACTACTAAATATGAGTTATTATATAGATTATTAAACGCAAGTCCAATAGGCTCTGAAATTTTAAAAATATCAAAATATTCTAATCCCATTAAAACTACTAAAACCGATATTATAATATAAAAAACAGTGTTGTTTTTGTTAATTAAAAAATTAACGAAATTAATTGCCATTGTTAAAAACATAATAGATAAAAACCAACTAATTACATTTAATACAGGATAGTCCTGTATTAGCAAAACAATACAAAAAGGCAAAAATATAAACAGTGAAATAAAATTGAAAAAGGAAAGTGCTGTCTTGCCTAATAAATAATGAATCACCATTTTTCTTTTTATCGGGA
Source organism: uncultured Flavobacteriaceae bacterium (assembly GCA_964418645.1). GTDB lineage: Bacteria > Bacteroidota > Bacteroidia > Flavobacteriales > Flavobacteriaceae > JAADHG01. Next base: position 26,351 of record CAYQME010000008.1, on the reverse strand, counting down.
TTATCATTAAAGGTTTAATATTCATTACAGGCAATTGCTGCATAAAAAAGCGAATAGCCAAATTGGCTAAAACCCAATAAATTAAAAAATTATTAACTGTAGTAATTGGGTCTATATCTGGCATGGTCTTTCTTAAAATAAAGAACATGAGTCCTCCCAAAAAAATGGCTATGCCTCCAAAATATATAACGGCTAGGAAAAGTAAAATTTTAATTGCGAGTCCTTTTTGAAAATATGAAGCTCTTTTAAACTGCTTCCACTCTAAACTTATAAATCGTTTAATCATAGTTTTTTGATGGTGTATGATTTATTTGTTGCCTTAACACCCAAATTGTTACACGCAAATCTAAAATTAATTTATTACTTCACTATTTTTGCCAAAAAAAGAACATGTCTCAATTTCATAAACTCTCTATAAAAGATATACAAAAGGAAACGGATAAAGCTGTAAGCATCACTTTTGATGTGTCTCAAAATTTAAAAGAAACTTATGTTTTTAAAGCAGGTCAATACATTACTTTAAAAACGATAATTAAAGAAACTGAAGTAAGACGCGATTATTCATTGTGTTCATCACCAAAAAGTGGCAAACTAAAAATAGCGGTAAAAGAAGTAAAAGACGGCACGTTTTCGGCATATGCAAATAATAATCTTCAAATTGGAGATATCTTAGAAGTAGCGCCTCCTAAAGGACGCTTTGTTTTTGAGCCAAATAGCTCAACCTCAAAAACCATAGCTGCATTTGCTGCAGGTAGTGGTATAACCCCTGTTTTAAGTATTATAAAAAGTGTTTTAGAGGCAGAAGATGAACGCAAAGTTATTTTGGTTTATGGAAATAAAACCACCAAAGACACTATGTTTTTAAATGAACTTCTAGAGTTACAGCATCAATATAGTCATCGCTTTTCAATTAAATTTGTGTTTAGTCAAGCTAATGAAGAAGATGCTATTTTTGGGCGAATTGAAAAAAGCACAGTCAATCTAATTGTAAAAAACGAGTACAAACATCTTACTATTGATGCTTTCTATCTTTGTGGCCCAGAGGCTATGATTCACACAGTAAAAGATGTTTTAACTGAACATAATATTGCTGATGATTCTATTTATTACGAACTTTTTAAAGCTGCAAAGCCTACTGAAATCAAAGAAGAAACCGTTGCCAGTGGGAATACAAAAATTACCATTATTGTTGATGATGAAGAAACCGTTTTTGAAATGTCTCAAAAGCAATCCATTCTTGAAGCGGCTTTAGATAATGATATTGATGCACCTTATTCGTGTCAAGGCGGTATTTGCAGTAGTTGCATTGCTAAACTTATTGAGGGTAAAGCAACTATGCGCCAAAACAATATTTTAACCGATAGTGAATTGGAAGAAGGCTTAATTTTAACCTGTCAAGCACATCCTGACACACCTACCATTATTGTAGATTATGATGCTGTTTAGTTAGACTTTCTTAAAAATTTTATAGACAAGTGTTAATAGCAAAAGTGTATTTCATCCGATTTATTTTCTTATAAACAGATAAAGTGTGCTCTTTATCGAATATTATAAATAATTTCTTACGAATTGTTTTTTAGCTGTACCAAAAACAAATACATTAGTTAAAGATTTAAGCGTTAACCATTTTTAGGATTATCTATGTCTATTAAAACGTTTAATCTAGCCTTGCTTTTTAAGTAAGGCTTTTTTGTGTTATAGACTCTACTTTAGTAATGATATCTTGAGGTGTAATTGAGCGAATGGCATCTTGATATCCTTCTGGGAATGTATTACCATAAACTGAAGTAGGTATTCGTGGGAACACTTTTCTGTTTGCTAATATTGCATTTTCCTTGCTTTGATTAAACGGATAAAATCCCGCAAATGGATGTGTCACGCCCCAAAGTGTAATTACTTCTATACCAAGCATAGCAGCTATATGGGCATTCCCAGAATCCATAGAAATCATCACATCCAAATTAGAAATTACATCCAGTTCTTCATCTAAAGATAATTTTCCAGCAACTGAGTGTACATTTTCAAACTTAGCTTCAAAATTATGTAAAATCTCTATCTCCTTTTGTCCGCCTCCAAAAAGCAATATTGAATACGATTTTGAAAATTCTTCAATTACTTGTTCCATGAGATCTAGGGGGTATGCTTTCCCTTCAAATGCAGCAAAAGGCGCAATGCCAATTCGCTTTTCATTATCTCTGGTAATACTATCTAATATCTTATCGCTTAAAGGATGTGGCTCAGGAAATACTGGGTTTAATAGATTTATTTTAAGCCCTAATTGCTCAAAAACTTCGGCATAGCGTTCATGGGTGCTTTTAAGTTGCTGAAACTGTTTTCCAGAGGTTAACGCTTTTTTTTCTGTTCTTCCCTTATCTATCTGGATATATTTTGTGCCGGAAAAAAAGAATTTTAAAATATTACTTCGCAGTACATTGTGTAAATCTGCAACGGCATCAATTTTAAGCTTTTTAAGCGATCTTGACAACTTATAAAGCCCTAACACCCCTTTGTGCTTCCCTTTAACATCTGCGTGAAAAACTTGAACATTATCTAAATCTCTAAAAAAAGGAGTGAAAAATTTTCGTGTGAGTACTGTAATCTTTATGTCTGGATATTGTCGTGTAAAGGCTCTTAAAACAGGTACTATCATCGCCACATCTCCCATGGCAGACAAACGAATAACTAGAATATGTTTTGGTAGTTTTTGCATTTTCTATTGCAAAATGAGATTCCTGCTTTCGCAGGAAAAAATTACTTTTGCCCTCTTAAAACCGGGTTAAGCTCATCATCATTATACATTTTCATTTGCTTGTAAACTTTCATATACTTATCGCCATTTGCAATATCTTCAAGTAAATCGTCAAGTGCTGTAGATAAATCTTTGCGTTGTTCTAATAGTACATTTAATTTTTTTTGACAAGTCACTTTATGTTCGGGAGTGGCATCCTCACGCACTGTTTCTAAATGCATATGATAAATTTTCAATGCCAGAATAGATAACCTATCAATTACCCAAGCGGGACTTTCAGAGTTTATTTTTGCATTTGGTTTTACCACTACATCCTTATATTTATCTAAAAAGTAACTATCAATATACTCAACAGTGTCGGTTCTGTCTTGGTTGGATGCATCAATCATGCGTTTCAATTTTAGTGCAGCTTCAGGATTGATATTTGGGTCTCTAATAATATCCTCATAAGCCCATTGCACAGTATCTATCCAACATTTTCTATACAGTAAATGAGCAATAACATCTTCCTCCTTATCATAGATATTAGTAAACAGTTGGTCAACAGTATTTAATACTTTATACGTGCCTATCACCTCTTGAAAAATAGTATTTGCCTTTTCTGAAAACATATCATTAACTAATTTAAAGTACAAATATAAGTCTATTTAGTTAACTTTACAGTTCAAAAAAACAGGGTCTATGCATATTCATAACTTATCTGAAGAAAACTCCATACTAAATACATTTATCTCTGAAATTAGAGATATTAACACGCAAAAAGACAGAATGCGTTTTCGAAGAAATATTGAACGTATTGGTGAAATTCTTGGTTATGAAATGAGTAAAACTTTAGATTATAATTCTGAAACTATTGAAACTCCTTTAGGTAAAAAACCTACTGCCATTCTTAACAATGACATTGTATTATGTTCCATTTTAAGGGCTGGTGTTCCATTACATAATGGATTGCTCAATTATTTTGATGATGCTGAGAATGCGTTTATTTCAGCATATAGACACCATAGGCATGATCCTGAAAGTTTTGAAATTGTTGTAGAGTATTTAGCATGTCCGAGTTTAGAAGGTAAAACTCTAATTTTAGCAGATCCAATGTTAGCAACTGGACAGTCGATGCTTGCTACTTATGAGGCTTTAAAACCTTTTGGGACTCCAAAAGAAGTGCATTTGGTTTGTGTAATTGGTGCGCAAAAGGGTATTGATTTTGTTAGTGAAAATTTTTCTAAAAATACACATTTGTGGATTGCAACAGTAGATGAAAAACTTAATAATAAGGGCTATATTATTCCTGGATTAGGAGATGCTGGTGATTTAGCTTTTGGGAGTAAACTACAGCATTAAAAGTGTCATTGGCGTAAAAATTAAAACCCACACATATAACTCTGCCAACCAAGGTTGCTTAACCGATTCTAAATAATTCGCTATTATAATTGCTAGAACTGGAAATATAAAAAGAAACTCACTCCCATTTTTATTTGGCGAAATAAAAATTACCACTAAGCCTATTAAAAAAGCAATAAGAATAAGCATATACATTGGTCTATATGCTTTTTGTTTCTGTCTTAGATTAATGCTGTAAAAAATTAACGCCCATGTTCCAAGAGCTCCAATAATTGATACTTCAAAAGTTAGCGTTGTTAAATTTTCACTTGAAAAATTAGCACTTATGGTTTCCAAATAATTAAATAATTCTTCAAAATTTCCATATACAACAACGAAATAACCTGTTGTAATTAGCATAACAACAAGCACACCTATAAAAGGTACAATCCAATTTTTAAAATGAGCTATAGAATACAACAACAGTGCTGCAATTATTAAAACGAAAAATAGAATTGCCCAAAAATGAAATAATGTGGCTATTGCAATCCAAAAAGCAGCATCAAATAGCTTCTTTTTTACACTAATATTGGACCTTACACTAATAATTCGACGAAATGCTAAAAGAATAAAAAAATTAGCTAGTAAAATATTAGTAATATGCATGGTTATTGGCAAAATTGCTAGTAGCAACCCATAAATCAAAATGTCATAATTGTTGTTCTTAGTGAGTTTGTTTTTCTTTACTAAAAAACTCAATGTAAGTATAGAGATTAAAATAACACTGTATTTACTTAGCGCTTTTATTGTAGTTCCAAAACTTAACCCTTCATTGATATTACCTAGGCTTGTAATAATGAATACCATTAGTGCAAATAGAGCTATTATTACTAAATGTATCGGCTTAGATGTTTTAAAAAATCTTGTAATCATTTAAAGCGTTTCTGGATTTCTTCTGATGTTCAAAATAATTAAATCACAGACAAAGGGAAATTACTCTATTTTTTTGATTCTTTTAAAATTTAAAACGAAAAAAATATGTAGTTTTGCACTATAAATACAAGATTATTTCCCAATGAAAGATTTTTTTTATGCCATACAGGACTTATTCGTAAATGTTTTATTTGCACCTTACGATGCTTTGAGGGAAATACAACTTGACAATTGGTGGGCAGCCAATATAGTGTCTTGGGTTTTAATCATTATTGGTTTCTCAGCATTTATATATTGGATGAAACAATTAAAATCCTATAATGATAACGGAGAAGAAGACAAAAGTATTACGTCTCACTCTTATTTATAAATCAAAACCTAAATCTTTACGATAATACATTTTATCAAAATGTAGTTTTTCAATGTTTTGATAGGTTTTTGTTAATGCCTCTTTGTAATCTTTTCCAAAAGATGTAATTGCCATAACGCGCCCTCCCGAGGTCACTACTTTACTATTCTCAATCTTTGCTCCTGCATGAAATGCTATTGCATCAGAAATAGATTCAATACCCGTAATTTCTTTTCCTTTTTCATAAGCTTCTGGGTAGCCTCCAGATACTAGCATTACAGTTGCTGCTGAACGCTCATCAATTTCAATATCTATATCTTTTAAAGTTCTATTCCCAATTGCTTGAAATATTTTGACTAAGTCATTTTTAAGTCTTGGCAAAACCACTTCAGTTTCCGGATCTCCCATTCTCACATTATATTCAATTACAAATGGATCGTTACCCACCATAATGAGTCCTATAAAAATAAATCCTTTGTATGGCAAACTATCCTTTTGAAGCCCTAAAATAGTTGGTTTTACTATACGCTCTTCAATTTTTGTCATTAATGTTTTATCTGCAAAAGGTACTGGAGAAATTGCGCCCATACCACCTGTATTTAACCCTGTATCACCTTCATCTATACGCTTGTAGTCTTTTGCTGTTGGTAATATTTTATAATCTTTCCCATCCGTAAGCACAAAACAGCTTAATTCAATACCATCCAAAAACTCTTCTATAACAACTTTGGTGCTGGCTTCTCCAAATTTTGATTTAACCAGCATTTGCTTTAGCTCTCCTTTGGCTTCGTCTAAACTATTTAAAATAAGAACCCCTTTCCCTGCTGCTAATCCATCGGCTTTAAGCACATAAGGCGGATTAAGTGTCTCTAAAAAGGAATAGCCGTCTTCAACATTTTCCTTAGTAAAACTCTTGTATGCTGCCGTTGGAATATGATGTCTGATTAAAAACTCTTTAGCAAATTCTTTGCTACCTTCCAATTGTGCGGCCTTGGCTTGTGGACCAATAACCATAACATGATTTAAGTCTTTATCGTTTATGAAAAAATCATAAATACCTCTTACTAATGGGTCTTCTGGACCAACAACAACCATAGCGATATTTTTACTTAACACTAGAACTTTGATTGACTCAAAATCAGTAACACTTATATCTATATTCCTTGCAATTTTAGAAGTGCCTGAATTCCCTGGCGCTACAAACAATTGCTTACATAACGGACTTTTTGAAATTTTCCAAGCGAAGGTATGTTCTCTTCCGCCAGAGCCTAGAATTAAGATATTCATTGTGTTGTGTTTTTATAAAGTGCAAAAATAATTGCTTTTACGCTTAAAAAATAATTAATTTACAAAAACATTATATCAATATTTTGCCTTTAAATTTATTTAATCTTTCGTTGCGTTTAAATGGTTTTCCTATCCTGAAAGCAAAGCAATTATTACGGAATATTCAGAAGAAAAACAATACTGAATTTAAAGCTTATATTAAACAAAAAAAGGAAAATATTGTATCTTATCACTTAGCAAATAATACGTTTTATAAATCCTTTGCTAGTCGTACTGATGCTTTAGACTGGAATAGTGTTCCCGTAATGACAAAACGCGATTTGCAACAACCATTACATAAACGTCTTTCTGTTAATTTTACAGAGAAAACTGTTTATATAAACAAAACTTCGGGGTCTTCTGGTGACCCTTTTATTTTCGCTAAAGATAAATTTTGCCATGCTATGACTTGGGCCGAGATTCAAGATCGGTTTTTGTGGTATCATCTGGATTTTAATCATTCCAAACAAGCGCGTTTTTATGGCGTCCCTTTAGATAAAAAGGGATATTATAAAGAACGTATCAAAGATTATTTTAGTAACCGTAATCGATTTTCAATATTCGATCTAAGTGATATTGCATTTGAAAAATACCTTACAAAATTTAGTGCTTCTCCCTTTGATTACATTAATGGATACACAAGCGCAATAGTGCAATTCGCTAAATTTTTACAGAGAAAAGATATCATTCTAAAGCAGATTTGTCCAACCCTAAAAGTGTGCATTGTTACCGCTGAAATGTTATTTGATGATGATAAAACCCTTTTAGAAAAACAATTTGATGTGCCTGTAATTAATGAATATGGCGCCTCCGAATTAGATCTTATTGCGTTTCAAAATACTAATAACCAATGGCAACTTAATAACGAAACGCTTTTTGTAGAGATTTTAGACAATGCTAATAATCCTCTGCCTTATGGAAAAGAAGGACGTATTGTAATTACCGCTTTATACAATAAAGCACACCCTTTTATTAGGTATGATATTGGAGACATTGGTGTGATTTCTAAAGAGAGTACACTACGAAAACCTATTTTAGAAAAACTTGTTGGAAGAACCAATGACGTTGTTAATTTACCAAGTGGGAAAAAAGCAGCAGGTTTGACCTTTTATTACATCACAAAAAGTATTATTGAAGATGATGGCAATGTCAAAGAATTTGTAATTGAACAATTCTCAAAACAACATTTTAAAATTAAGTATGTAAGTGCTCATGTGCTTTTGGATTCCGAAATGAAAACCATTAAAAAAGAGGTGGTAAATTATTTAGAACCTGGTCTGGAAATTACTTTTGAACGTCACGATAATTTACAGCGTACTAAAAGTGGCAAATTGAAGCAGTTCTCATCTTTTGTAAAGATTTAATTATATACTTTTGATTTGTTTTGGCTTTATAAAAAAGTATTCCAGCAAAAACAGCACTAAATAGGCTGTCGATTTTATCATACTAAATTTTAGTTCTTTACGATATACATTAAAATTATGTTTCAGCAAACTCATTTTGTTTGAAGATATAGCGTCTTTTCGTATTCTATATTTTGCTAACGATTCTTGAATCCCCCTTGCTTCTCCAGCTTTTTTAATCGCCTTTAACCACATGACCCAATCTTGTCGTTTAGTGATTTCTGGTAAATATAATTTTCCCAAAACATCAACATTATACATCCCAGTTAGATTCCCAATATAATTGCATTTAAGCTGTTTGTTAAAAGTAACTCTAGGCAATGCCTCAACTATTTTGTTTAGCGCATTGCCTTGTTCGTCTATGAGTTCGTATGACGAATAACTAATTGCAGTTTTATGTGCTTCCATAAACACTAATTGCGCCTCCAATTTGTGAGGTTCCCATACATCATCGGCATCCAAAAATGCTATATAATTTCCTGTAGCTTTTTTAATTCCTTTATTTCTTGCAACTCCTGTTCCTAAATTTTGACTGTGCTTTAATAAGTTTATTCTATTATCAATAGCTACAAAATTATTGATAATAGCACACGTATTGTCTGAAGAACCATCATCAACGATAATCATTTCCCAATTAGTAAATGTTTGGCTAATCACTGATTGTATTGTCGCTGAAATAAAATGTTCTGCATTATACGCTGGAGTAATAATTGAGACCATATTAATAGGCTTTTTCATCTCCCTTTAAAGCTCTTAAAAAGGTTTGAAAAATAATCTTTAAATCTAAAAGTAACGACCAATTTTCAATATAAAAAATATCATACTTCACTCTGCTAATAATATCATTATCCGTTTCAATTTCTCCCCGAAAACCGCTTATTTGTGCTAACCCTGTAATGCCGGGTTTTACAAAATGGCGCACCATAAACTTATCTACTCTCTGTGCATACATATTGGTATGGCTTACCATATGCGGTCTTGGGCCAACAACAGACATATCACCAAACAATACGTTAAAAAACTGAGGTAATTCGTCTATACTTGTTTTTCTGATAAACTTCCCCACTTTAGTAACCCGTTGGTCTCCTTTGGTGGCTTGGTGTAAATGGGCGGCTTTATTTGGCGTCATAGAGCGGAATTTATAACAATAAAATTCTTTATAATTAAATCCGTTTCTAGATTGTTTAAAAAACACAGGTCCTTTAGATTCTAACTTTATAATTATAGCCAAAATTGGTGTTAACCAGGATAGTAAAAAAACAATGATTGCGCTAGCAAACACAATATCAAACAAGCGCTTTACAAATTTATTAAATGGTTCTTGTAGTGGTATTGCTCTAAAGGATAAAATCGGTATATAGTCATAATATTCATACTTCAGCTTCTTAGAAAAAATATCTTTATTATCTGGTATAAATTTTAACTCCCTTAAATTATTATCTGCGAAGTCTACCAGTTTGTTAATTTGCTCGTTGGATAGTTCTGCTACCGAAAAATAGATTTTATCAATATTATTCTTAATAACATAAGAAAAGCATTCTTCTAAAGAGCTCTCCTTGTTATCTATACTAAACTGTTTTTTGAATTTGTACCCAAAATCTAATCTCGCATTGAAAATATTAATAAGCTGTCGTGATTTTTCATTATTCCCAATAACAATTACATTTCTTATGTTCCCTCCTAAATTTGCTCTGTATTTATTTAACAAAAAATAGCTTAAAAATTTAAATGCTGCTAATACTACAAATACAATCAGCAAGTAATTTCCTAAAGTTAGTCTGCTTATATTGGGTTGTTTAAAAACACCAATAAATGCATATAAAATCAAAGCATATAATATAAATTGTCTTACTAACAGTGTTATAATCTGTACAATTCTAGTGGTTCGCTGTACTTTATAATAATAGTTTTTAAATGATATTATAATCCATAGTATAGATATGTACGCATTAAAAAGATAAACATTTATAAGACCTATATCAAATAAATAAATTGTGCTATTAATGATAATTAAATCTATAAATGTAAATAGAGGACTTATTAAATTTGAATATCTTCCTTGTTTATACTCCACTTTATTTTTTTATATGGCTGGTAAAGTCTTTATGTTCTCTTTTATATAATTTATCTTCCGGCAATCCTCTAAAATACTCAAAAGTTTTTTTCATCCCTTCTTTTCTTTCAGTTTTAGGTTCCCATTTTAATATTCGTTTAGCTAGTGTTATGTCTGGTTGCCGTTGCAATGGATCGTCTGTTGGTAATTCTTTGTAAATTATTTTTTGATTGGATTGCGTTAAATTGATGATTTCTTTAGCAAAATCAAGTATTGTTATTTCGTCTGAATTACCAATATTAATAGGATAAGAATAATCACTAAATAATAGTTTAAAGATACCTTCAACTTGGTCATCTACATAACAGAAGGACCGTGTTTGTAAGCCATCTCCAAAAACAGTTAAATCTTCACCTCGTAAGGCTTGCCCCATAAATGCAGGTATTACGCGTCCGTCATTCAAGCGCATTCGTGGCCCATAGGTATTGAAAATACGAGCGATTCTTGTTTCTATACCGTGAAATCTATGATATGCCATCGTTATGGATTCCTGAAATCGCTTTGCCTCATCATAAACGCCTCGAGGTCCAATTGTACTCACATTACCATAATAGTCTTCGGTTTGTGGATGCACCAATGGGTCTCCATACACTTCAGAAGTTGATGCTATTAAAATTCTCGAATTTTTAGCTTTTGCCAATCCTAATAAATTATGTGTTCCTAAAGCCCCTACTTTTAAAGTTTGGATTGGTATTTTTAAATAATCAATAGGGCTAGCAGGAGATGCAAAATGGAGAATGTAATCTAAGGCGCCTTCAATTTTTATAAACTCTGTAATATCATGCTTAATAAACTCAAAACTTGGATTCTCCAAAAGATGCTCTATATTAGATGCATCTCCAGTTATAAAATTATCCATCCCAATAACGAAAAATCCTTCAGTTATAAATCTATCACACAAATGCGACCCTAAAAACCCTGCGGCTCCTGTTATTAATACTTTTTTCATTTACGAAAATGTGTGAGTGTTATAATGATTCAATGCTATAAGAGTTACTACTAATTGTTATTATTTTTTGTTATAAGTTGAGCTTTTTGCTTTTAACGTTATTTTAATGATTTCATTTGCCTCAATCAAAAGTCTTTCAAGCTCATTATGTTCATCAGATAAAGATGCCTCTTTTATTATCTCTAACCAATATTCGGATTCATCAGCTTCCTCTACCACAATACATATTTTACTGAAAAATTCTTTTTTTGATCTTGCTCTACAAGTTGCACGATAATTAGCACCTGTCGATGTTGCTGATTTAACAAGCTGATATGTTATAACTGATGATGCTTTATTAGCTTTTAATGAATTACAAAATAAAATTATATCCACATAAAATTTCTTGGTCCTTTTTTTTCATTTTCTCAATGAATATTTCTTTTTCTGTCATCGTTCTTTTTATATAAGGCATTAAATCATTCTCTCATTAAATCACTTTATTTCCTTCCAATAGAGCTATAATAAAACCCCTCTTTAACCATATCGGCAACATCATATAAATTCCGACCGTCAAAAATTACGGGTTGTTTTAAACGTTTTTTAAGTGTATTAAAATTTGGTGTTCTAAAAATACTCCATTCTGTACTAATAATAAGCGCATCCGCATTGGTTGTAGCCTCATACATATTTTGTGTATACGCGATGGTATCCCCAAATTTATTTTTTACATTAGCCATCGCTTCAGGATCAAAAACACGCACTTGTGCTCCTTTACTTAACAGCTCTTCTATCATATACAAGGCTGGTGCCTCCCTAATATCATCTGTTTCTGGCTTAAATGCCAATCCCCAAATACCAAATGTCCTCCCTTTAATGTCGCCTTTAAAGTATTGTTCCATTCTAGGAATTAAAATTGTTTTTTGAATATCATTTACCTTAATTACGGCATCTAAAATATTAAAGGTATAATCTAGATCATTCCCAGATTTATGTAAGGCTTTTACATCTTTTGGAAAACAAGAGCCTCCATAACCAATGCCTGGAAATAAAAAGCGCTTTCCTATACGGGAATCGGTTCCCATACCAACTCTCACTTTATCAACATCGGCGTCTACTTTTTCGCAAAAATTGGCAATCTCGTTCATAAACGTGATTTTGGTTGCCAAAAAGGCATTGGCTGCATATTTTGTGAGCTCCGCGGAACGTTCATCCATAATTAATATAGGATTTCCTGACCTTACAAATGGTTTATATAATTTTTGCATCAGTGAAATGGCTCTCTCTGAACCTGATCCAATAACGATACGCTCCGGTTTTAAAAAATCATCAACAGCAAAACCTTCACGAAGAAATTCTGGGTTGGAGACCACATCAAAATCTACTGTTGTTTCCTGAGCTATTGCGGCTGTCACTTTATCGGCAGTCCCCACAGGAACAGTGCTTTTATCAACAATAACTTTGTAGTTTTGTATACGTTTCCCTATTTCCTTTGCGGCACCCAATACATAGGAAAGGTCTGCCGAACCATCTTCGTCTTCTGGTGTGGGTAATGCTAAAAAAATAATCTCGCCATGTTCTAGTCCTTCATCTAAAGATGTTGAAAAATTTAATCGATTGGCTTTTATATTTCTTTGAAACAACACATCTAAATGTGGTTCGTATATGGGTACAACACCTTGCTGCATTTGTTGTACTTTGTGTTCATCTATATCTATACACAAGACATCATTTCCTGATTCAGCCAAACAGGTTCCTGTAACCAAACCTACATACCCTGTGCCTATTACTGATATTTTCATTTAAAACAACTTTAAAGCAAAAATAACTTATTGCTCCTTATTTAACAACCTATTCTTGCCTCTTATTTAATGTGTTTTTAATTTTGATTTAAGATGAATTCTTCAAAATTTTCATGTGTAATTATTTTCCTAAATCCTTTTCGAAGTTTGTTACATTTGGCTCTAATGGAGTAATTCAATTTGTATCAAAAGCTTCTTATACCAATTATCACTCAAAATAACCTATATAATTCGTTTACTCATATCTTTTTTATTTGCTTTAAGGAATTCGTGATATGCTTCGCAGTTCTATTTCGTTCATATTTCAATATAAAATAAAACCGTAACTTAGGCTATCCTTGAATTTTCTATCTCATCTAAACAAAATATAATTCAAATTATTTATAGTTCATTTTAAATAACAATTGGTATTATATATTTTCATTGCCTCCCATATGAAGCGAGGACAGCCATATTTTAGTATTCATTTGTTTTTGTTATAAAATGGTAATAATTATCAGGTGTAATTATGTGTGTTTCTGAATCGGGATACGCTTTTAGGAATGATTTAGGGATTTTAACTTTTTTATGTGTTTTCCACTTAAATTCATAAGCAAAAAGTTTTCCTTCTCTTTCTTCTATGTAGTCTATTTCTTGTTGTGATTTAGTTCTCCAAAAATATTTATTCGAATATATTTGATGATAATTGGTATATTTAATACGTTCGCTTATAATGTAATTTTCCCATAATGCTCCAACATCATTTCGCAATTCAATAGGGTTAAAATTACTGATTAGTGCATTGCGAATTCCATTATCATAAAAATATATTTTTTTTGATTTTTTTAATTCATTTCTCATATTTCTGCTAAAGCTATGTAATCTAAAAATAACAAAAGATTTTTCTAATAAATCAATATAATTGTCAATGGTAACGCTATTGATGCCAATTATTTGAGCTAATTCGTTGTAAGAAACTTGATTCCCAATTTGAAATGCCAATGCTTGTAGTAGTTTTAATATTTTATTTGATTTTTTGATTTTATCCCATTCTAAAATATCTTTATATAAATAACTGTTTGCTAAATTTTCTAGAATTTCTTTTTTGTTTCCTTCTTGCATAATAACATCTGGGTACGAACCAAAAACTAATCTGTTTGCTAGGTTTTTATACTCATCAAAAAGACTGCTATGATTTATTAGTTCTTCAAACGATAGTGGGTATAATTTATATTCTAATTTTCGGCCTGTTAAAGGTTCATTTATTTTATTAGCAAGATCAAAAGAAGAAGAGCCTGTTGCAATTATTTGTATATCTATTTCATCATAGATTATTTTTAATTTTAAACCTATGTTTTCTATACGCTGTGCTTCATCTATAATCAGTCTTTTTTTTCCTGCAAGGAATGAATTTAAATTTGTAAATGATGCTTTTTCTAATAACGCTCTATCTTCAATTCTATCTCCATTTAACCAAAGGGTTGTTTTGTTTTTATTGAATATACTTTTTAACAGTGTCGTTTTTCCAACTTGACGAGCTCCAAAAATAATTAATACTTTATTACTTTTAAGTTTAGTCTTAATGGTTTTGTTTAATATACGTTTTAACATATTTAATATAATATGGGCAAATATAGTGTTATTTTTAAATCGTAATCAAAAAAAGTAGCTAAAATTTAATAATGTAATCAAAAAAAGTAATGATATTTTTGTATTATATTCTAAAAAAAGGATTGTTTAGGTGTTATTAACCTATTTTCCATATATCTTTTTGCCATCAACAAAAATAGGTGATGCACATTGATATAGCATTGGATTTGCTGATGCTGAAAACGTCATGCTATGGCATATTACTTTATCATTTTTTTAAAGAGTGTTGTTTTACCTGCCTACTTGACGTGGCCCTAAAAGTAAAATTGCCTTCCCTTTAAAAAACTTGGTTTTCATACTTTTAAGCAGTTCTAATTATGGGAAGTTTACAGGTGTACTCAGAAAAATAATCTCTGCTTGAGATAATCCATCGTCAAAAGACGTTGAGAATTTTACCCATTTGGCGCTTATATTTCTCTGAAAAAATACATCTAAATGTGGTTCGTAAAAGGGCGCACCACACCTTATTTGCATTTGTTGTACTTTGTGGGCATCTATCTCTATACACAGGACATCATTGCCATTTTAAGCTAAACAAATTCCTGTTACCAAACCCACATATCCTGTTTCTATTATGGGTGTTTTATTAAATATAAATTATTAGTTTTATTTTATTTTTTGAAGTGAAACTGGAAAGTTAGAAAAATAACATATCATAAAATAAAATAAAATTACTCCGTTTTGTCTTTCAAGTATATTTTCAGATAAGAAATTAATACAGAAGAAAATAACAAGAAAATAAAATGATTTATCTAAAATTAATTTTCCAATCTGTATATTTTTGTATAGGAAATAACAGAAAATTAAAAATCCAAATATACCACTTCCTAATAAAATGCTTAGAAATTGATTGTGAGAATTATACTTCTCATAAACTAAATCACTAGAAATACTCTTATAGCACACGGCTAATTCATTATTAACATCACCAACACCGACACCAAAAAATAAATTTTCTTTAGATATTTTTAAACCACAACTAAGAATAGATATTCTAATGCTCGTCGAGTTGTGTCTTTTATATTCTGTAAATGTTTCTTTTTTTAAAAACTCTTTTACTCTAGCCTTTATTGTGGGTATTTGAAATAATAAAACAATAATAAATAGAGTTGAAAAAAGGAAGATTATTTTTTGTTTCACTCTTGTTCTGAAATGTTTAAAAAAATAAATAACTGTAATAACTAATAAAGCTATAATTACCATTTTACTACTTAAGGCTATAAGAATTATTGTGAAAATTAATAAAAAGAATCTTTGCCCTCTATTTATTATACTATTCTTATTTCTTTTAGTAAAAATAAAAATCATTGATATCCCAATATATATTGACGCATAAATTGGGTGAATGCCTAATATCGGAATGCTCATCATCCCATTTCTAAAAAAATAAACACTAGGAAATTCGAAAAAAGGATTCGCTGTAATTGGAATAAATGGCAAATAAATTAAATAAATTAAACAAAGAATGACTGTTGAGGAAATAAATATATTTTTAAATTTTTCTAAAATTTGCAAACTATATAACCCCTTGTTTTGAGAAAGCAGTAAAAAAACTAAAGGTAGAAGAAAAGCAGTCAATCTAGTTTCGGTTAATATTTTAAAAGCTTTTGATAAATCAGCAGTATAAATTAGGCTAATAACATATATTAAATACAAGCTAGAATTTAATAAAAATGTTTTTGTTTTTAATTTTTTAGGTCTATTAAAGAAATAATTGAGTAGTGCTAAAAACAAAAGGGCAATTACCAATACTCCTTTAAATTTATCTGGAATTATTGGAAACAACCCAAATGAAAGTAAAATTAGTTTTAATAAATTAGTAATTTTAAATTGCTTACTCATTAATAATTTTCTTTAACTTTTCTTCAAACAATGTTAAAACTTTTGATTTAGAAAATTTACTAGTAACATAATTTTTTGCGCTCTCTCCTAGCTGTTGACTTAGCTTTATATTGCTTTGTATGTTTTTAACACATTGAACTACCTGGTCAACTGAATCACCTTCAAAAAAGTATCCTCCATTAGATTCTTTATAAATAGTTGCAACTTCCGACTTAAAATTCCCAGTAACAATAGAAGGTTTACTACTTGCCATCATTCCTAATAATTTGGATGGCATAACCGTATCTATCACCTCCTTTTTTTGAAATAAAATATGTAAATTGGCACTTGATAATAATAAAGGTAATTCATCAAAAGGCACTAAATTATAATGTTTTACAAAAGGATATTTACTGAGTTTTTCAACAACGTTTTCTTTTTCTGCACCTTCACCAACAACAACCACTTGAATGTTAGGTAATTTTTGAAGCGCATTTAAAAAATTAAAAAAAAAAGACCAGTCTTGTTTCACACCTATATTCCCTGAATATAAAATTTTAAATTTATTTGATGTTAAATATTTATGAGGACTAGATAGATTCATATTAAACAAAGAGATGTCTATCCAATTCGGTAAATAATAAGAATTGACAACATTTTTTCTCTGAAGTTTATTAAGCATATCATTACTAATTGTAGAAACTATTATTGCTTTTTTTAACACTAGTTTCTCAATCCATAATAGCCCATTAATTATCCTTTTCTTGTTACCTCCTAATAGTCCTGAATCTATTGCTGCATCAAATTCAAAATCTTGAATATGAATCCATAACTTAGATTTAAATCTAAGTTTTAAAATCCATCCTAAAAATGCTGAAGTAGTGAATGGAATAATAGAAATAACAATATCTGGTTTCGATAATTTAAATAAGTTTATAAAATTTCCTATAGTAAAACTTAGCATATGTACTATCCGTCTAAAAAAAGTTGGGTTTTTCGGGACATATTGTTTACTTCTATAAACTTTTACTCCATTAATTGTTTCATTTAATAAATGCCTTTTATTTTTATAGTCTCTTCTTATCTCCCATTGTGGATAATACGGAAAACCTGTAATAACAGAAACATTATATCCCTTAGAAACTAAAAACTCTGCTTTTTGTGTAGTATATAAACCAATGGCACTATCTTCAGGATAGTAATTTATTCCAATAATTGTAATGTTTTTATTCAATACTATCTACTTTTAATTCGTTTTGCAGGCGAACCTAAATAAACTGAAAAAGATTCTAAATCTTTGACCACACTACTTCTTGCACCAACTACTGTTCCTTCTTTAATTATTACCCCTGGAGCAACAAAAACATCTGTTGCTAACCAACAGTTGTCTTTTATAATGGTTTCCTTCGCATAAATTGGAAAATCCTTTTTTTTATAATCATGTGATCCTGTACAAATGTATGATTTTTGAGAAATAACAGTGTTCGAACCAATAGTAATATTTCCTAAACTATATAAGACTACATCATCTCCTATCCAACTATAATCTCCTATTTTGATTTTCCAAGGATAAGTAATTTGCGTAGAAGGTCTAATAATTACTTTCCTCCCAATTTTTGCGCCAAAACATCTTAGTAAAAATCGTCTCCAGCCGTATAAAAATTGAGGAGATAATCTAAAAAATACAGATTGTACAAACCACCATAGTTGGACATAAATAGCTGATTTGCCTCTAAAATTTCTTGGCAATTTAAATTTGTTTAACTCTTGAATGTTTTTCATTTGTGTACAAAAATTTACTAATTAAAGTATTTAAACAACTCTTCAATCATCTTCTTTTAAAAATATTATTTTTCAACTTTAATTTTGTAATCTTGTAAAATAAAATTTTATAAATGTATGAATAAACTATTCAAAAGATTGAAATTTAGTGTTAGACTTTATTTGGGTCGTTATCCAAATTTGTTTTTCCCAATCTACGGAATAAAAAAAACAAATAAAGATTTATTTATTTCTAAAGAAACCCAATTAGTTGTTTCTGCCTATCCAAGAACTGCTAATACTTTCTTTGTAGTGGCTTTAGAACAAATACAAACAAAACCTATTTCAATAGCTCATCATTTACATGTCCCTGCTTTAGCTTTAGAGGCTATAAAAAGAGGGTTGCCAACTGTAATTCTAATTAGAAACCCAAAAGAGGCAATCATTTCTCTTGTTATTAGAGAAAACCATATTACGCTTAACCAGGCTATAAACGCATACAAAGCTTTTTATCAATGTCTTTTAGTTCATAAAAATAAAATTTTAATTGCTCATTTTTCAGCAATAATTAATGATCTTCCGTCAATTATTACAAATATAAATTCTCGGTTTAATCTTAATTTAAATAATTACTCACAGGGTAATAAATTAAATAATGAAACTGTGTTTAAAGAAATTGAAAATATTAATAAAAGTTTTAATAAAAATAGCTTAATTGAAACAATGGTTTCAAGACCTTCTGAAACTAGAAAAAAAATACAATACAATTATCAAGAAAAATTGAACTCTAAAAAATATCGAAATAAATTACAAAAATGTGATGCCATTTATACAGATCTAACAACAAACTAGTTTAGCTATAAGCCAAAAGACTCCTGTATAAGTCTTCCCATTTATGAGCGTTTCTTTCCCAACTATAGTTTTTCTCTACAAACTCTTTTAATTTCTTCCCTCTATCATTTCTTTCTGATTCGCTCCAAGAAAGTGCTTTTGTTAATGCTGCTTTTAATTCATCCTCATTGGGGTTAACCAAAATACCTCCTTCATTATTCCATTCTTTATAAAGCCCTGTTTGGTATGTTGTAATTACAGGGGTTCCAACAATAGCTGCCTCTAAATTAACCATTCCTATGACTTCAGAATATGATGGGGCAACAAAAACATGGGCATATTTATACAGCATAAATTTTTCCACTCCTGTAACCATTCCTACAAACTCAATGGTTTTGCTCATACCTAACTTCGCAACGTATTCAATAAGCTCTGCCGTATGTTTATTATCTGAGCCTGCAATTTTTAATTTAAATTTAGAATTCTTTTGCTTAGAAAAGGCTTTTATTAACAATTTTATTCCCTTTTTAGGATGAATTCTACCTAAAAATAAAATATATTTCTCTCTCGTATTACTTTCTTTTATTTTAGGAATGATACTTGTTGATATCAGATTTGGAATTACTTCAATTCTACTTTTTTTAGGAAATATTTTATATAAATTATTTTTTTCGTCTTCGGTAATGGCGTGAATAATATTTGCTTTTTTAAAGTTGTTTTTTGTCAATAAATTAAAATATAATTTCTTTTTAAAAGTTCCTTGTTCCCACAGCCATGGCTCAAACATTCCGTGAGGAGTTATAACAAAAGGTTTATTTAATTTAATCGCTTTTTTTGATGCAATATATTGCGGATACATCCACATGCCATGTATGTGATATATGATTTTTTGTTCTTTTAAAGTTAAATCTAAAAAATCTTTGAGCTCTCTGGAATATTTCCAAAGAGTGCTAGCTTCAAAAGATTTAACATTAATGTCGTTTTCTTCTTTGTCAATTGTTGAGATCTCTGAATCTACTGATATATGTGTTGTTAAATCATTTACAACTGTCCTTATACCTCCACTATGTAAAGAATAATCTTCTAATATATGATATACTTTCATTATTTTGTTTTTAATTTATTCATTTTTCTCGCCTCTTTATAGGCGAAAATAAAAATCCATATAAAAAAATAAAATTCAAGAGGAAAATAGTGTCCTTGCCTCAGTAGTTTTAAAAAAAAGTAAACTACAATACTTTGTGTAATTACCGCTTGAAACGAGTACATTCTGAAAGCTTTAAAACAAAAAACTACAGTATAAAAAATAACTATTAGCCCAAAGACACCCAAATCGGTCGCCATTCTTAAAAATAATGAATTTGCGTCTTGACTATTAATTTCTTCTAATTTCAATTTCACCAAATAAGGTGGAATTTTCAATTCCTTAATGTAGTAATCATACCTTGTTTTATGAGACCCTATTCCAGTTCCAAAGGGATAGTCCTTTAGATTTTCATATGAGGCATATGTGTTACTTAACAAAGCATAACTACTAACATTTATATCTGGCGCAAACTCTTTTGTTTTAAACACACTTACTGCGTCAAGTGTTTGATTATATCTGAGTTGAAAATTTTCATTCTTTGACAAAAGCCAAATTGCTATGATTAACAACGGCAAAAAATAAATAAGTTTTTTAATAATTTTAATTTTTAAATTAGGTAGTATCAAAAATAATAACAGCCCTATATAGCCAATTGAAGACTGTGCAAGTAATAGCGAGATTAATATGATTGAAAATTTAAAATATTTTTTTTCTTTAAAAAAATAATACACAGATGGTAACACAATAATTACAAACCTAGATGGTTCATTTAAAATACTATGCAGTCTATTTGGATCCCATACGGTAATATTTAAGAAAAACATTATTAAGCCCAACACACATATATAAAACGATAAAATGGCGTATGTTTTAAAAAGTTCTTTATAACCTAAAAATTTTACCAAGTTGTAAAAATAGCCCGATAAAATAGTTATCCCTAATAGCTGTGAAATTAAAGATGTAATTGGATACCTAAATAACAAAACACCTAAAACACCATGAGTTGCTAATAAAAATAATATAACTATATGTTTGTAATTTAATTTAACTGAATAAAAAGCAATTAATACAGAATTAAATAGAATGATTATATAAAATAATCTTAAATCAATGATGTAATGAAATTTAATAGCTTCTGAAAAAAGAGCGGCAATAGATGAATATTTTAGATAATTCTTAACATTCATTTTAAAACCGTTTTAATGTTGCTTTAAACAAAGCCCAAAAGAAATAAATAGTTGTAGTAAACTTATTAAGTTTTGCTGTGTTAATTTTGGCTCTTCTTGTTTCTAATAATGTTTGATAAATAAAATTATTGCTTATACCCCCCATATCCATTTCAACAGTAATTTCATCTAAAAACAAATAGTTCAAACTGTCATTAGCTCTTAAAAGCATTTCATAATCGCCCGCTATTTTATAATCAATATTAAACAACCCATATTTTTTAAAATATTCACTTGAATGTAATGACCCAACATGCGCAACATTCATATACTTTTTAAAAGTTTTCCATTTCCATTGACCAACAATTGTTTTCATCACCTTTTTGTTAGAAACTACTTCAACTTTTGAGCTGATATAATCAATTTTATTGTTCATGTTAGCTAACAGAGCATATGCCTTTAAAGCGTTTTCGTAATATCTGTCATCTGATCCTAAAAAACCTATCCATTTTCCTTTTGCAATCATTATCCCTTTATTCCAAGCATCATAAATACCCTCATCACTTTCACTAACAACTTTAAATAGAATCTTCTTTTCTTTAAATTTAGGCTTATATGCCTCTATTATTTTTAATGTTTCGTCAGTAGAATTTCCATCAATAATAATATATTCAAACTCCAAATATGTTTGATTTAATACTGAAATTAAAGTGTCTTCAATTGTTTTGCTGCTATTGTAAGAAGCTGTAATTATTGATATCATTACAATAATTCAATATAAATATTTTTTTTTTATCCATTTAAACTCTTTATTAAAATACAGATGTAAATTAAATTTTCTAGTTATCCAATCTATATTATAATCTAATAAATCCCGAAAAATAAAACTCCTTTTTGGCTTAATCGCTTTTACTGCTTTAATTATTATTTTCTTGTCATAGCCTTGAACCTCTAATGCCTCTATGTTAATTCTATTAATAATCTTAACTGCAATAATCTTCCTTAATCTAGTATTAAAAATAGTCTTCCATTTATCTATACTTTGATTGCTAATTTTACTGTAACTAACTACTCCAGTTGGATCTCCTAAACGGCCTTTAGTCTTTTGAATGTTAAAATCGTTTGACATCTTTGGGTCAAAATCAATTTCCAAATAATTCGTAATCCTTATTAACTCTTCATCTGGATTAGACACAAAATCTTCATATTTTATAGCCAAAGATTTATTTTTAATTTTTTTATATCCATCTGATAACTTAGTATTTCCTTCAATTAAGTCATAGTAAGAACTCAAAAAAGGTCTAAACCGATTATTTGACCAAGTTTTCAACATTGAGGCGTAAATCTGTTCTGGACTTCTAAATAAAAAAATAAATTTAGCATCTGGGAAAACCTCTTCAATTTCTGTGATAATTTTATAATACCTAGGTGTCTTGTCTAAAAAATAAGTCTCATTATTTAATGCTAATTTTCTATATAAGCCAAGAATGAAAATTTTTAAAGATTCGTTATAGTCTTCTTTTTTGTTGGGAAGATTATTAATTAAATCATTCAACCCTCTAGATGCTGGTAAGCTACCATAATCTGAAAGTTGTCCGTTGTTTTTTAAACAATATATTTGAGGTAACAAAATCCAAGGTTCAGAAGTGCTTGTTATATTTTTATGAACCATTAAACTCCTTTGTAATAAAGTTGATCCAGACCTAGGTAATGAAAAAATAAAAATTGGTGCTATTATCATTTATTCTTTTGTGTTATAAATGGTATGTATATTGTCCAAAATCCTAGTTTTTTCTTAATAATTATAACTAGAATAATATTCCATGTTGCAATCGTTATTAAACTCGCGAAAGCTGCTCCATTATAATCATATAATGGGATTAAAAAATAATTTAATGATGCATTCAATATAGCCGAAAACATAAGAACATTTTTGAAAATCTTTTGATTATTTGTCATTTGTAATATAAAACCAACAGATCCAGAAATTGAATTAACAAATTTTCCTACACAAAGAAAAATTAAAGCTATGTAACCAGCAATAAATTCTGGCCCATTTATACTCAAAATTGTTTTTGGGAGAAAAACGAAAATTAACAACAATGGAGCTGTTGTAAAAAAAATTAATTTTGTTGATTTAACAACTGTATTTTCTAGCCCTATAAAATCTTTTTTAGAGAAAAACTCTGCAAATTTAGGGGTTGAAATAGCGTTAATAGCAAAAAGGGCTATCCCCGTAATTGCTGCAAGTCTTTGTGAAGCGCTATAAATCCCAACGCTTTTTTCGTTAGAAAAAATTCCAATCATAATCACGTCAATCCAATTTATTAATAATACAAATGAACTCGAAAGAAGCATCGGTGAAGATATGTTAATGATTTTACCTAATGTAAAACTCCTTTTTGCTCCATTAGTATTAGCTAATTTTTTATTTAACATACTAATGTTTTTTAATAATAGTATTAACCCAAAAACAAAGGTTGCGCAAATTGAAGCTGCATATACCTTAAAGAGTTTTATTTGAATGTCAGATAATTCAATAAATAATAATAATATAAAAAAGAAAATATTTAATAGTGTTGAATTCATCAACATATATTTTGCAATCTTTTTATAAGCTTGAAAATACGCCGCAATCAAAAAAATTAAAGCTCCGGGGATTACTACAAAACTAACTATTCTTAATTCTTTATAAAATTGTGATTTATTAAAAACTATTGTAGCAATTTCTTTAGAAAAAAGAAAAAGGGTGAATGAAAAGATGAAACCTATTATAATTGTTATTGCAAAGGTTTTTTTAAAAATATTTAAAATATCTGCTTTATTGGCATAGGTCTTTATTTCCCCTATAATTCTTATTAAGGAAACATCAAATCCAAACCTTGGGAAAATTATAATAATACTTAAAACTGTAAATGCCAAAGAATATAGACCATACTCTTCTGCTCCATATTTATTGGTAATATATATCATACTTATATATCCAATAATCATGCTAAGTATCTTTAACGAGAAAGCCGTTGCGCTTCCTTTAATCAACTCAATATAGGTGCTGTCTTTTAAAAAATTAAATAAGTTCAAGTGATTTAAATCGGTATTAAAAAATCATTAACTCATCATGTAACGGTCCTCTAGAAACAAAAAAAGGGAAGTGTTTACCATCCTCTTCTTTAAAAGTTACTTCTCCGTTTTCTCTATTGTATTCAATATATTTATTTGGATAAAAATATTTATAAAATTCCGTGGAAGAAATTTTTAACTTATTATCGTCATGAGCAATTTCAATCGATTCTATAATAATTCCTTTTTGTTCTTTATTATTTCCAACATTTAATCTTAATCTTATGGGATAAATATCTTTTTTGGGTAAAACAAATCTTATTGTTTGGAAGTCTTCAGATCCCTTTACGTCTGTAAAAACTATTTCTTTCCCACTAAATTTTTCGCCTAACTCTTCGGTATATAAGAGCCTAAACTTATCATCTAATAAAACTTTTGCCCTAAACAATATTGTGAAATTTGGATATTCACTTTCCTTACTTACTGTATGTGCTTCTTGGCTTGAAGGCTCATTAATTTCATTGCTTTTTTTATCGCTCTTACATGCAATAGAAGAAATCAATAATACAACTAGAACTATTTTTTTCATGGTTTTATTTTAAAAATTAAACAATCATTCCTGCGGCAACGGTTTCATTAGTGGCATCATCTACCAGAATAATACTTCCTGTGGTTTTGTTTTCTCTATACGAATCTATCATTAAAGGCTTGGTGGTTCGCAGTCTTACTTTAGAGATGTCGTTCATTGTTAATTCTTTATCGTCATTAATTCTCCCTAAGGTGTTAATATCAATTTTATACACCACTTCTTTAATCATTGCTTTTTGCTCATTAGATGTTTGGTGGATACTATATTTTGCTCTCGGTTTAGCAGGCGCATTGTTTAGCCAGCATAACATGACTTCTATGTCTTGTGAAGCCTCAGGTTTGTTATTAGAACGTACTAGCATATCGCCGCGACTCACATCTATATCGTCTTCTAAGGTAATAGATACCGACATTGGTGCAAAAGCTTCTTTTAAAGTCTTGTCTAAGGTGTCTATACTTTTTATTTTAGATGTAAATCCTGAGGGCATTACGGTTATGTCGTCGCCTACTCTTAATACACCACTTGCTACACGGCCAGCATAACCTCTATAGTCGCGATGGGTATCGTTTTGTGGGCGTAATACGGTTTGTACCGGAAAGCGTGCATCTACCTTATTTATATCACTACTAATATGCATGGTTTCTAAAGTGTGCAACATGGGTGCGCCTTGATACCAGTCCATATTTTTAGAACGGTTTACTACATTATCGCCTAATAAAGCACTCATAGGGATAAAGCGTACATCAGTCACCAACATTTTTGAGGATATTTCTTCAAATTCGGCTACAATCTTATTAAACACCTCTTCAGAAAAATTGACCAAGTCCATTTTATTTACACACACAATAATGTGCGGTATCTGCAATAAAGACGCTATAAAGGCGTGGCGTTTGGTTTGTTCTATAACCCCATGACGGGCATCTATTAAAATGGTTGCTACGTTTGCTGTTGAAGCTCCTGTAACCATATTACGTGTGTATTGAATATGCCCAGGCGTATCGGCAATAATAAATTTACGTTTAGGCGTCGTAAAATATCTATAGGCTACATCTATCGTGATGCCTTGTTCGCGTTCGTCACGTAACCCATCTGTAAATAAGGCTAAATCTACACCATCGTGTCCTTTCTTTTTACTGGTGTTTGTAATAGCTTCTAGCTGGTCTTCAAAAATAGATTTAGAATCGTATAGTAAGCGACCTATTAGGGTGCTTTTCCCATCATCGACACTGCCTGCAGTGGTAAATCGTAATAGTTGGTTGTTGTCTAGCATGTTCTTGTTCTTCAATTTTTATTTTTATGTCATTCCGTCTTTACTGAGATTCCTCGTCGCTACTTCGTCGCTCTGTCGGAATGACATTGCATATTATTTGAGTTAATTATTCTTTTATAAGTTAATGAAGGTTGACCAAAATTAATCAATTTTCTTCTTTTTGAGATTTCTCGTCGCTACTTTGTAGCTCTGTCGAAATGACAATTTTATTTCG
>CAYQME010000007.1:60056-65708 GCA_964418645.1 uncultured Flavobacteriaceae bacterium | reverse complement strand
TAGGAACCAAAGACCTAATATCTGATTTAGATTTAGTTATTTATCCAAATCCTGTGAACAGTGCTTTTTCAATCAATAAAGATGTCAATGAAATTAAAATTTTCGATATCACAGGAAAACTCATTAAAACGTTTAAAGGAAATTTCATTAAAGGAGCGTCGTTTGATATTTCAAACTTATCCCAAAGCCTTTATATTTTAAAAATAACAAATAACTCAGGACAACAACAAGCCACTAAACTTGTAAAGCTCTAAGGAGGCAAAATATGTTAATAGCAAATTCTGGGTAATAAAAAGCCTCTCTAAATAGAGAGGCTTTTTGCATTTGTACGGGCGGAGAGACTCGAACTCTCACACCTTGCGGCACTAGATCCTAAGTCTAGCGTGTCTACCAATTCCACCACGCCCGCAAAATTATGCGTGCAAATATAAGCAATACTTTCAAAATTCAAATGCCGCTTTTAATAAAAATATTCTGCTTGTTTTTGTATTTTTGAATCAAATTAAAAACATAACATGAAAAATATTCAATCGTATATCAACACTCATAAAGACACTTTTTTAAACGAACTTATAGAACTCCTAAAAATCCCCTCAATCAGTGCAGATTCTGCTTATAAAAATGACATCTTAAAAACTGCTGAAGTCGTAAAAAAAAGTTTACAAGATGCAGGTTGTGACCATATAGAAATTTGCAAAACTTCTGGAAACCCAATTGTTTATGGCGAGAAAATTATTGACGAAAATCTCCCAACGATTTTAGTATATGGCCATTATGATGTACAACCTGCTGACCCACTAGAACTCTGGGATTCTTCACCTTTTGAACCCATTATTAAAAAAACAGACTTACACCCTGAAGGGGCTATTTTTGCTCGTGGTGCTTGTGATGATAAAGGGCAAATGTATATGCATGTGAAAGCTTTAGAGTTTATGACGGCAACCAATCAATTACCTTGCAATGTAAAGTTTATGATTGAAGGAGAAGAAGAAGTTGGTAGTGTCAATCTTTCAAAATTTGTAAAGGAAAATCAAGAAAAATTAGCGAATGATGTGATTTTAATTTCAGATACTGGAATGATTGCCAAAGATGTGCCTTCAATCACAACTGGTTTACGTGGTTTAAGCTATGTTGAAGTTGAAGTTACGGGTCCAAATCGCGATTTACATTCAGGATTATACGGTGGTGCAGTAGCAAATCCTATAAATATTTTAACCAAAATGATAGCATCATTACACGATGAAAACAATCATATAACCATTCCTGGATTTTATGATAAAGTAGAAACACTTTCAGAAGAAGAACGTGCTGAAATGGCAAAAGCACCTTTCTCTTTAGATAATTATAAAGCTGCTTTAGATATTGATGCTGTTTACGGCGAAAAAGGGTACACTACTAACGAGCGTAATTCTATTCGCCCGACTTTGGATGTAAACGGTATTTGGGGAGGTTATACAGGCGAAGGTGCAAAAACGGTAATCGCTAGTAAAGCCTATGCCAAAATATCGATGCGTTTAGTGCCTCATCAAGACTGGATAGAGATTACTGAATTATTTACTAAACATTTTAAAAGTATTGCTCCTAAAGGTGTCACTGTAAAAGTCACGCCGCATCATGGCGGACAAGGTTATGTAACACCAACTAATAGTATTGGTTACCAAGCAGCAAGTAAAGCTTATGAAAGTACTTTTGGGAAAAAACCAATTCCACAACGTAGTGGCGGAAGTATCCCTATTGTCGCCTTATTTGAAGAGGAATTAAAAAGCAAAACAATCTTGATGGGATTTGGATTGGATAGTGATGCTATACATTCCCCTAATGAACATTTTGGGCTTTTTAATTATTTAAAAGGCATTGAGACCATTCCATTATTTTATAAATATTTTACAGAGCTTTCTAAATAATTCATTTAGACTTAAGTTTCTTACTTGTGAAAAACAAACACACAATACATCTTTTTGAACTAAGTCTTGCTACGCTTTTTATTAGTACATCTGGTGTATTAGGACGCTTTATTAATATGCCAACGCCTGTGATTATCTGGTGGCGTTCAGCATTAGCATTAGTTTTTCTTTATATTTTCTGTAGATTTAAAAAAATAAACCTTAAGCTAAATCCAAAAGACACTCCTACATTTATTATTAGCGCCTTGTTTTTAGGTGCACATTGGATTACTTACTTTTATGCCTTAAAACTTTCTAATGTGGCCATTGGAATGTTATCATTATATACTTTCCCTGTAATAACAGCTCTTTTAGAGCCTTTATTTATAAAGGTAAAATTTGATTCAATGCAAATTGTCTTGGGTTTTATAGTATTACTAGGGATATACATTCTTGCGCCAGAATTTAGTTTAGAAAGCACTCACGTAAAAGGCATATTACTAGGATTACTATCTGCTGTTTTTTATGCTTTACGAATTCTAATATTAAAACAGCATGTCATAAAATACAATGGTACTATGTTGATGTTCTATCAAATATTAATCCTTACTATAGTACTTTCTCCTGTATTATATGTTATGGACACCTCTGGAATTAATACTCAATTCCCTTATGTGCTGTTACTAGCATTGGTTACAACTGCAATTGGTCATACCATGTTTGTTCGTAGCTTAAAATACTTTTCTGCAGCTTCAGCAAGTATTATTAACAGTATGCTACCCATTTATGGCATATTTATCGCTTATATTTTTCTAAGTGAAACTCCAAGCCGAAATACTTTTATTGGAGGATTATTAATCTTTTCAACTGTTATTATTGAAGGTCTTCGCTCAAAAAAGAAAAAGCAATCTTAGATAAATTTTTGTTAAAATTGAGTAATTATCAAGTCTAGCTTGTAGAATTGAAAAATTTATTCTACATTTGTAGAGTTAATTCTAATTTTGTAGAGCAATGCAATTATCCAAAACCGAAGAACAACTCATGCAACATATCTGGAAACTCGAAAGGGCTTTTATGAAAGATCTCTTAAATGCATATCCTAATCCAAAACCTGCAACAACAACTATTGCTACCTTATTAAAGCGCATGCACGATAAAGGCTTTGTAGGATATAATCTCTACGGGAAATCGCGCGAATATTATCCTTTGGTAAAAAAGAAAGATTATTTCTCTAAACATGTTAATGGGTTAATAAAACACTTTTTTAATGACAGCGCTTCACAATTTGCCTCCTTCTTTACCAAAGAAAACCTTAGTAAACAAGAACTAGAGCAATTACGGGAATTAATTGATAGCGAACTAAAAAAGAAGCAATCATGATTATTTATATTTTAAAATTTAGCTCCTGTTTAGCTCTGTTTTTAGCGTTCTATAAGCTGGTTTTAGAAAAAGAAAACATGCACGTATTTAAACGTTTTTATTTACTTGGCACATTATTGCTTTCTATTGGCATTCCGTTAATAACATTTACGTATTATGTAGAACCTTCTGATGAGATATTTCCGCAAATAACACAAAACATTCCATTACAAAAAATTGCTATCCCACTTGAGCCACAAATCAACTATATGCCTATTATTTTATGGGCAAGTTATGGTTTAGGCGTATTACTTTTTGGAGTTAATTTTTTAAGAAATTTATATGATCTCAATTACAAAATAAAGCACAATCCTAAACAAAAAAATAATAGAATTACCAATGTATTATTAAAAGATTTAGTGATTCCTCATACCTTTTTTAACTATATTTTCTTAAACAAGCGAAAATTTGAAACCCATAAAATTCCTAAAGAAGTATTTTGGCATGAGGAAACACATGCTATACAAAAACATAGTATTGATGTTCTGCTTATAGAAATACTACAAATAGTATTCTGGTTTAATCCTTTAATATATTTTATAAAGCATGTTGTAAAGCTAAATCATGAGTTTTTAGCAGATCAAGCAGTATTAAAAAAAGGGGTTGAAACTGCAACTTATCAAGAAACACTATTGGCATTCTCATCAAATGCAATGCATCCACAATTGGCAAATGCCATCAATTATTCATCAATTAAAAAGCGATTTACAGTTATGAAAACTCAAACTACAAAAAAAGCCATTTGGTTACGAAGCCTTATCCTTTTACCATTACTTGCATTTACATTGTATAGTTTTAGCTCGACACAAATAATAGAGAAAGAAATTACAACAGAAACAAATCCAACCATCTCTCAAGATAAAATTATTGATTACATAAGAAACCAACCCAAAAGTATATGGATTAACATCATGAAGGATGGTTCTCTAAATCTAAACGAAATTGGAAGAATTTCATTAAAAAGTCTTGGAAAAAACTTAGAAAAACTCAATAGTCACCTAAATCTAACTCTTGATGAAAAAAAAGAAAAAATAGATGCAACCATTCAAATAGATTACGATACAGATTTGAAAATTTTACTTAAAGTAAAAGAAATATTAACAGCATATGGTGTTAAAAAAATTACTATAAAAGAAAGTGCTTGGGAGAATACTAACCCAGATAATCCTTCAAGAATTACAGAGAAGTATACAAGTGAAACTCCAAGCAAAATTGCAAAATTTAAAATAGGAGAGGAAATAATGGATGTCATTGATATGCCTCTGGATAATCTTGGTACAAAGAAAATTAATGGGAAAACTATCTATTTCATTACTGCTGATGGAAAAACCTCATACTGGGATGAACATAGAACCCCTGTTGATGAAAATGGAATAGAAATTAAATTGAATACCGAGAAACAACAAAAAAAAGCAACCAAAGAGCAAGTTGCAGAATATAATGCTATAGTAAAAAGGCTAAATTCACAACCTGAAGGCAAACGCATTATCAAACAAAAAGATGTTGAGAGAATAGAATATATCTATGGTTTAATGAATGCTGAACAAAAAAAGAATGCTCAACCATTTCCGAAATTGGTGTCAATTGCTCCTCCACCAATGGATACTCTCTACACCTATAACAGATTAGCCAAAAGAGTACAAACTATCTCTAAAAATAGAAAAGCAAATATTATTTATTTAAAGAAAATATATAGTGAAATGAGTGACGCTAAAAAAAGTCAAGTACCCTCACCAGAAACTATTCTAAAAAAAGTTCCACCTGCTCCTGAAGCACCAAAAGTAAACCAACCCGATTTGCCTCCACCACCTCCCCCAATTTTGCCAAAAAACGTAACCCCAGAACAAAAAAGAAAATATAAGGAAGGTTATAAAGATGCTCAAGTTGCGTCAAAAGTACTTAGGCTTAAAGCTCAAAAAGAACAACTAGTAAAAGTAAGAGAACTACGCACTAATGAAGAAAGAAAAAAGTTGAAAATTGAAAGGTTAGCACATAGAGAAGCACAAGTTGCAGCTAGAGTTCTTAAAAGTAAAGCACTAAAAGAACAACTAGTAAAAGTAAGAGAACTACGCACTAATGAAGAAAGAAAAAAGTTGAAAATTGAAAGGTTAGCACATAGAGAAGCACAAGTTGCAGCTAGAGTTCTTAAAAGTAAAGCACTAAAAGAACAACTAGTGAAAGTGAGAGAACTACGAGCAAATGAAGATAGAGAAAAGCTAAAAGCTGAAAGGTTAGTACATAGAGAAGCGCAAGTTGCGTCTAAAGTGCTTAAACTTAAAGCACAAAAAGAACAATTGATTAAAGTAAGAGAGATACGTTTAAAAGAAGATAAAAAAAGATCAAAAGAAGA